>DASRER010000034.1 GCA_035651995.1 Terriglobales bacterium
GTCGCGCAACTGCTTGGCCTCCTGCGCCTGCGTCGCGTCCATCCCGCCGTACTTCGCCTTCCAGGAGTACAGCGTGTGCTTGCTCACGCCCACCTCTCGCGCCACATCCTCCGCCCGCCGCCCTGCGTCCATCTGCTTCAGTGCTGCGATCATCTCCGCTTCCGTGTGCTTGCTCCGAGACATGCTCCTCCCCTCGCTCTCCGCTGCCTGCGAAGTGTGAAATCATACTCAGGAGTGTGTGGATCTAGGGGAGCAGGTCACTCGCGCTCGGATCGGGAGCCGACAATTACGTCGATTATTTCGAGACCTGCCGACGGAAGCGCAATGTGATCGACTACGCGCATTCCCACGTCGCCACCGAGACCGAGGCGAAAGAGATTGTGAAGCAGGCGGCTGCGTTCTATGAGCTGGTGGAGACCTGGATTGCGATGCATCACACTGCTTTCAAGAAGGTGTAGAAGCTCGGATCATGGCCTTGCGGCCTCGGCTTCAAAGGGTGTGACGAATGCGCACGCGAATGCTCGATAGCACTACTGAACTGGCGCAAGTCTTCCGTAAATGGTGCCTGCTGGCTGAAAACATCCGCGTTGTCACGGCGTGGGCGACGACCGACTGCTCCATATGTAATTGCCTGAGCGATGCGCGGGGCAAGATCGCGACTATGGTTGTAGGACTGGACTTCTACACAACATCGCCTGATTTCCTTCGTCAATTTCGCTCCGTGATTCGCATCGGCGATGCTCTGAACGGCGGCACTTTTCATCCGAAACTTTATGTGTTCCAAAACGGCGACAGATTCTGTTGCGTGATCGGCAGTTCGAATTTCACAAGCGGCGGCTTTGGCAACAACAGCGAGCTGAATGTCTGTATCGAGGGCGCGACCTCGGAACCGTTTTTCAAACAGATTTCTGCTTACATTGATGAGCAGGAAAAGAACTCGGAGCCTCTGACAAAACCCGAGATCACCGATTATCGGAAGCAGTTCGAAAAGCTGCGGACTGCGCGCACACGCCTTGCCAAGTTTCATCCCACCCAAGCGGCCAAAACGAAAGCCAAAGAAAGAATCCAGCGGGAAAGCGCGGGCGAAGAGCCACCCGAACAATTGAACAAGACGTGGCCTGAATTCGTGGGGCTTATTCTTGCTCCCAAGCGCCGCAAACGTATCGACGGAGGTAAAGGAGGAGAACCCGACTACCTGCAGACTGCGGAGCGCTGCCAAAAGCTGTTCGCGCAACACGGCACATTAGCAAAGATGCCGGCCAGCGACCGGCAATTTGTGGGCGGCACATCCCACGAAGGCGGCTGGTTTGGCAGCATGCGAGGAGCCGGTTATTTCAAGCAGAAGCTAAACCAGAATCCAGCCAGCCTGGATGCCGCGCTCGATCACATTCCCCGGACTGGCAAGATCAGTAAAGCGGTTTACGACAGATTTGCTGACGCTTACCAGTGGGAGCGCGCAGGCGTAGCGACAGCATCGCGCCTGCTAGCAATGAAACGGCCGGATCTGTTCATCTGCATTGATTCGAAAAACCGTTCCAGCGTCGCCGAAGCATTCGGCGTCTCGGCACTCTCGCTTCAGAGCTTCGATGGGTACTGGAGTCTCATGCAGAGAATTTGGCATTGTCCTTGGTGGCGCGCACCACGACCGCAGCACGCCCTTGAGCGCCGCATTTGGGATGCTCGCGTCGCTCTGCTCGATTCGGTCTACTACGTGGAGAACGTCACGTAACTTAGTTTTCGATCAATTCGGCAGGAACTGACGATCGCCGAGTTTTCCGCATATCCTTTTGCCCTTCACGGCGTGCGTCGGTTATACAAGCCTCAGCTGCCTATTTGGGGGCAGCACCAGGTCGGATCACGAGCGTCGCAGCTGTCCACTGCGGTTGCCTCGCTTGCCGACAGGTAGCCCAGTGCGATTCGGGCTCTAAATAGACTTCGCCGCCGGGCAACCGGCCAGTGGCGTATGCGGGCTGCGGCTGTACATGCCCTTCACGCAGCGGGGTGACACTCGCCGTGTCTTTACACGGCAGCAAAAGAAAAATCGTGCCAATGACGACCGGCAGATCGCCGGCCGTTTTCATTTCCGGCTCCATCTCATGCCCACGCAGACTCGCTCGAAGCGAAAGCTCCCGCCGATTGGCGCTGTTCCGGTGCAACTAAGCAGCTCCAGGATGAGTGCCTCGAAATGTCGCCAGCTCCTCGGACCCAGTTGTCAGCTGACCGATGCTGAAATCGAACTACTGCGCGACCAGCTGTATGGTTTTGCCCACGTAGTCATCGAGGCCTGGCACGAGTGGGGCAAGGCTGACGCTAAGAAATCCGCTGCCGCTCGCCGCGCGGAGATTAACGAGGCCGTCACCGAGAGGGCAGCGATCATGGAGTTCGACGGCCGAGTGGGCCGCCGCGAAGCCGAACGGCGAGCGCGTTCGGACATCGGCAGATTCGGCAATTCGGGAAAGGACGCCTCGCTGCCCGGCGCCTTTGGCGATTGAGCGGCTGCTTTTCTAAGCCTCGCCCCACACTGTGGGACCTCCAAAGTCTGCTTACTCCCCTTAAGTCAAGTCCTGAACGTAACCCGCTGGATTCTTCGCTTTTGACGTCGCCAATACGACGCTAACGTGTGTTCCGAACGAGCCATTCCCCTGGGAGATTGAAATGGGGCAAGCCGTCGCCTATTGCCGGGTTTCGACTGAGGAACAGACGCAGAACCTCAGCTTGGCCTCGCAGCGGAAGATCTGCCTCGAATGGTGCCAGCGGAACGACTACGAGGTCGCTGCGGTCTTCGTCGAAGAAGGCGAGTCGGCCAAGACGGCTGATCGCACGCAACTCAAAGAGCTGCTGAAGCTCTGTCGCGAGCGTAAGGACGTTGAGGTCGTCGTTGTTGCGCGGCTGGATCGCTGGGCGCGCAACAGCCTCGATCACGCGAACCTCAGGAGCGTTCTTGGCGCCATCGGCGTGACCCTTCGCTCCGCGACTGAGGCGATTGACGACACCTATACCGGCAAGTTCATGGAGACGGTGCTGTCGGCAGTCGCGGAATTGGACAACAGCATCAGGGCCGACCGCAGCATTAAGGGCATGAAGGGGCGGCTGGAACAGGGGCAGTGGACGTTTCCGCCGCCAATCGGCTACCTCGCCGCAATAGACGGGAAGGGCGAGAAAACCATCATGCCCGATCCAGAGCGGGCGCCGCTCGTTGAGAAGGCGTTTGGCTGGTTCTCAGCGGGTATCTACACGAAGGAGCAGGTCAGACGGAAGCTCGATCAGCTCGGTCTCAAGACCAAGCGCGGCCATAAGCTCTCGGCGCAGTCCTTCAACGCCCTTCTGCGCAAGCCGGTCTACGCCGGCTGGATCGTCGTGCCGAAGTGGGATATCAACGTTCAGGGACGGTTTACGTCGATTGTTGATCGCGATACGTTTGATCGCGTCCAGGCACTGCTCCAAGGCCGCGCTCCTGCACTCTCGCCGCGCAAGCGCAATCATCCCGACTTCCCGCTGCGGCATTTCGTTCGATGCGGCGACTGCGGCAAGCCAATGACTGCCAGTTGGTCAACCAGCCATACCAAGCGCAAGTATGCGTTCTACCGATGTCAGCACCGCGGCTGCATTACGCCTCGCCGGAACGTCAGCAAGGCCGAGATGGAATCCGAGTTCTGCGAGTTTCTCCATCTGATCCTGCCAAAGCCGGAACATATGCGCCTTTTCCGAGCGGTCTTTTTGGACGTCTGCAAGGGCAGGCAGACTGACGCGGCGACCCTGCAAGACGCGGCCGAAAAGAAAGTCCTCGACCTGAGAGAGCGGAAGCGGAAGCTCGACGAAGCGTTCGTCTATCGCCATGCCATCGACGAGCGCACCTACCAGGAGATGAAAGCTGCCTTGCTGGAGCAGCTCAACCTAGCCGAGATGGAGCAGCGGGATGCCCGGAAGGAAGAATTGGATTTCGAGGCGATCCTCAATTTCGCCGAGTTCGTTCTGCGTGATGCTGGGAACTTCTGGAGCCACTGCTCGCTGGAGCAGAAGCAGCGGTTCCAGCAGGTCCTTTTCCCCGCAGGCGTGTATTTTGCAAATGGCGCTTATCGAACCCCGATAACTACTTGGAGCTTTAGCGAGATAGCGGCAGCCGAGGACGAAAAGGAAGGTTTGGTAGCGCTACCGGGAATCGAACCCGGGTTTGAAGATTGAGAATCTTCCGTCCTAACCCCTAGACGATAGCGCCACCGATTGCGGGCTCGTTGATTATAACAAAGCAGCAGTTTCGGTGTCGGCGGCTTCGGTTCACGCCGCCTGCGCCTGCAACTTTGGCGCCGACGGGTCCCGTTGGATCTCGAGCCACGACTCAATCTGATCCAAAAGATGCGTCGTCTGGTCGAAAGCCAGCTGCGCGGTGACCACTTCTTTACGCCGGCGCTGCTTGACGATTTCCTGCGCCAGCTCGGCCAGGTTGCCGTGCAGCACCTCCTGTGCGCGCGAGATGAACTGTTCCGATTTGAGCCGGCGGTCGGCAGCTAGCAGCAAGCTTTGGACCAGAAGCGCGGACCCGCTGGCGCTGTCCTCGTCTCCGGCGCGTGCGCTTGCGCCGTAGTGGATCTCGGAGACGCCGACTGTGTCGGTCACGTCGAACGAAGCGGCCTGCCGCGAGTCCGCGAGCTGATCCAAGGCGGCTGTTGACAGGGTGAGAAGCTCCCATGGCCAGGCGGTTCCGCCGCGCCACAGCGTGACGGCCATGCACATTCTTGGCTCGCCTTCCGCCGCCATCACCCACAGCGCCACAAAACCGGGCTGTCCAATTAATTCCTGCAAGATCACGTTCCTGATGTGCGACCGGAGTTCGTGTCCCACTTCTGGCTTGGCAACAAACTGAACGATGTGCGCTTTCACAAATCCCTTTCGAACACACAACGACTCGTCACTTGGCCCGGTGGGATCAGCTGGCGGACTCAGTGCTGCGGCGGTTTGCCAGGAGCTGCAAGGCCGTTGCGCGCAAGACCGATGACGGGAGAATTGCGGGACGGAGCGGAAGCCTGGCCAGTGGCGCGAAGCGGACCGGTATGCTTCAGGTACGTTTCCAACGATGCCACCACCACTCGGGCCTCAACGGTAAGCAGGTCTACACCTGCCACGTAGAGCCTGAGCCAGGCATCGATCACGATGCCCTTCTCCAGCACGCGGTCGAGTACGTCAACCAGAGTCGCTTCGCTCGCGGCGCGCCGCCGAGCGCCGGAGGAAATGTGCCCGGCATTCGCACGCGACAAGGCCCGACCGCCCGTGGGTTCTTTCATGGAGTGCCGAAGTGGCGGATCAACCCTGGGGCTTTCCGCGTGGCGCGACGAGAAAGCGACGTCGGGAGCGTGAGATGCCGGACGCCCCCGGCGGGTTTGCTGACTCATTCCCGCTCTGAAGACTCGGCTTTCCGTGACCTCACATCCCGCCGAGTCTTAGGAGGGCTGGTCCTGGCGGCGGACGCCGGGGCATCATAAAGGGCGCCGGGAGCAGGATGCTGGACCTTCTCAAGCACGACACGCTGCTGGCCATTGCCGTCGCGGCGGCATTCTCGGCCGGACTCAACGTGTACGCCACCGTGACGACGCTCGGGCTGCTGGCGCAGGCCGGCGTCGTGCAGCTTCCACCATCGCTCCACCTGGTGGAGAGCTGGCCAATCATCGCGGTGAGCCTGGCTCTGTTCGTGGCTGAATTCTTCGCCGACAAGGTTCCGGGCTTCGACCTGCTGTGGAATGCGCTGCAGACGTTCGTCCGCGTCCCGGTCGCGGCGCTGCTTGCCTATGGCGCGACCAGCAACTTCTCGCCGGGGGCGCAGATCGCGGTGGCGGTAATGGGCGCCGGCATCGCCCTGGTGGCGCACGGAGGCAAGACCGCCGTCCGCGCCACCGTGACGCCTTCCCCCGAGCCGCTTTCCAACACCGCGCTCAGCCTGGGCGAAGACGTGGTGGCGGTCGGGCTGACGTGGTTCGCCACGGCGCATCCGTGGATTGCAGCGTCGGCGACCATCGCGCTGATCGTGGCGACGATCATCGTCATTCGGAAGGTACTTCGCGCGATGCGGCGGGTGTTCGACGGCGCGCGGCGGCAGTGGCACGCGCTGGTCGCTACCAGATCTTCTCCGCCGTCTCCAACGCGCTGAAGTCGGTGCGGTGCCGCTCCAGGTCCCTGGCGGGACGGAAGCTCACCTGCGACGACGCCGGCGGCGGCGCGAAGCCGTCGGGCATTTCCATGCGCGCGCCCATGCGCGTCATGCCGCGCCAGAGCACACTCACCGGTGTGAGCAGCGCCGCGGCCAATGCGCTGTGGCGCGATGCCAGCGCCAGCGCGATGCGCCCGGCGAGGCGCGCTCCCGGCGTGACCCCGCGCAGGAACAAATACTGATACAGGCTCCAGAACAGGCACGGGATGGCCAGCGCCGTTGCCTGGGCCATGAAGGGACGCGGCAGGCCGGCGGTCAGCGTGAGGACGATGACTTCGAAGATGGCGGTCGCAGCCAGCACAATCAATCCATCGAACAGCGCGGCGGTGAGCCGTTGCGGCGGCGGCACGATCTTCAGCGTGCCCATGGAATCGGGATCGAAGGCCTGGCCTTGCGCGATGGCGGCGCCGGCCTCGACCGCGTCGCTCATCACCCACTGCCGCAGGCGCTCCCGCGAGACGTCGCTCATTTCGACGAAACGCACGCCCACGCGGCCGCTGGGGTCGGCCCAGGCGATGTCGCCGGTGGCTTCCACCAGCTCGTCGGTGCCGGGAATTTCGAACCGCAGTTGCAGCGTGCGCTGCACCTCGAGCGGCTCCAGCGCCTGCAGGCCCATGCCGCCTTCGCCGAGCTGCATCATCATGGCCTTCTCGGCGACGCCGTCAATCGTCACCATGGCCAGCGAACTCACGTTTTTTCGCGGAAACCTTCGCGCCATGCGGTGCAGTAGTCCGGAAACGGCGCGCAGCGTGCGCCGCGTCACTTCCGGCGCGAGCGGCTTGCTCAGCACGAAGCTGGCGCCCTCATGGAACGCCTTCTGCAGCAACGAGAGGTTGCCGACCACGCTGACCACCACGAGCTTGGAATTCAGCGTGACCTCGCGCATGTGGCGCAGCAGGTCGCTCAGGTAGTCGCCCGATTCGGCGTCGCAGTCGAGCACGGCGGCGTCGAACTTGTGGCGCGCCAATTCCAGCACGGCCGACGCGGGCTCGGGACAGATTTCCGCCGTGAAGCCGGCTTCGGCCAGCGCCGCAGCCAGCGCATCGCGGACTTCCGGATCACGCGAGAAAACCAGCGCACTCCAACCCATGCAGCCGATGGTAGGCGCGTCGGCGACACCGGTGGGAGTGACTGAGTGAGTACCAGTTGCCGGTTGCCAGTTGCCCCTTGTCAGAAATCGGCGCTTAGCACCTGGCAGTTAGCACTTGGCCCCTCAGATCGGACCTGGACGGCCAATGCCAAGTACCAATTGCTAACTTCCCTTTCTGGCAACTGCCAACCGGCAACTGGCAACTACCTCGCCCGCGCCAGCACCAGGGTGACATCGTCGGGCTGCTCCTGGCCGCCGATCCAGTCGCGCACAGCGGTGGTGACCTGTTCGGAGATGCGGTCCAGCGGCAGGTCGCGAATCTCCTGCACCAGCTCGATCAGCCGCTGCTCGCCGAACTCGCCGAATTCGTTCTCCGGCTCGGTGATGCCGTCGCTGAAGGCGAGGAAGATGTCGCCCGGCCGCAGCCGCACTAAGGCCTGCTCGAAACGCACGGTGCTGAACAGTCCGATGACGGTTCCGCCCACGTCGAGGCGGCGCACGGCGCCATCCGCGCTGAGGATGATGGGCGGCAGATGTCCGGCGTTGGAGTAGCGCAGGGTGCGCGCCGCGCCGTCGTACACGCCGAGAAAGAGCGTGGCGTACTTCTCCATCGGCGTGCTGTGGTAGAGCTGGCGGTTGAGCAGCGCCAGCCATTCCGCCGGCGAAATACTTTCGCGATCGCCGCCGCCGAGACTCCCTCCGCCGGGCGATGAGTACGAGTCGTCTTGGCCCACCGCCACAGTGGCATAGGCGGGAAGCTCCTGTCCGACAGCGAGCGGCGTGCGGTCCAGCGCGTAGGCGCGCACCGCCGAGTGCAGCGTGGCCATGAGCAGCGCCGCCGAGATTCCCTTGCCGCTGATGTCGCCCACGGCGATGGCCAGCTCATCGCGCGTAAGCGGCACAAAGTCGTAGTAGTCGCCGCTCACGGTGCGCGCCGGCAGGCACAAGCCGTGCACTGCCAGGGTTTCCAGGTCGCGCACCTGCTTGGGGAAGAGCTGCTCCTGCACTTCCTGCGCAATCGCCAGCTCGTTCTGGATGCGCTGCTTTTCCTTCTGCTCCAGCAGCAGCCGCTCGAGCGACTCGGCCATGGAGTTGAACGAGGTCTCCAGCGCGGCGAGCTGGTCGCGCGTCTTCACCTCGATGCGATGGCGCAATTCGCCGCGATTCACGTGCTGCGTGCCCTCATACAGCGCGGCAACCGATCGCGTGATGCTGCGGGTGAGCCGCACGCCCACGAACAGCGCCAGCAGTTCGATGATGAACAGAAACGCAGCCAGGATCACCAGCCCCTGCGCGATGATGCCCGCGAACGGACCGAGCGTCTGGAAAAGGCGCGCGTAGAGCATCGAGATGCGCGTCTGCACCGAAAGCAGCGGGACTTCGCCGACTTCTTTTTCGGACCGCTCGCCGCGGCGTTCGCCGGTCTCCCAGTTGATCACCGAAACCGGCGTGACGAACGAGACCACCGGGTCAAACTGCCAGCGCTCTTCCGGCAGCGTTCCGCCGCCGACGCGGTGAATGTCGCGCGGCGCCGGGTTCTGCACGCGCGCGTCGTAAGTGACCGCGGCGCCAGGCTTGGTGGCGGTGAACAGCCGCGGATCGCTGAAAATGGTGACCGCGCCGAGGTTCGCGGCCACGCGATCGAGCAGCGGCTTCTCCACCGGCAGCGACGAGATCACGACCAGCGGCGTTTTGCCGTTGGCGAGCTTGATGGCCGCGCGCAGCAGCAGGCCGTCCGGCGTCCAGACGACGCCGCGCATCCTGTCCTTGAGCCACGCCGGAAAGTCCACCGGTGGGCGCGCTGCCCCATCGGCAGTGACCACGTAAGGCTTGCCGTCAACCCAGAAGGTGACGTCGCGCTGCTCCTCCAGCTTGGCGTCGCGCAGCGCCTGCGCAATGCGTCCGGCGGGCTGTCCGCTGCGCAGTTCGCCGGCAATGTGCTCGGCCAGCACGGTGTTCGCTGCCTCCAGGCGGTTGGCTTCCGCCTGCATGTCGGCGGTCGCAAGAAACGTCGCGAACTGCGCCGACGCAAGATACCCGGCAATGCCCGCCATTGACGTGATGAGCAGCACCGGAATCACGCCGATGAAGACGTAGGTAACGATGAGCCGGTTGCGCAGCCGCCACAGCATGTGGTCGCGCGCCCAGCGCATGAGCAGAATGGCGCCGAGGACAACGAGAATAATCGTGAACAACACGACCCAGCTGCTCAGCGCCATCAGCGACGGCCAGTTCAGGTCCGCCAGCAGCGCCAGCCGGTGCACCACGAAGAAGGTGAGGTCCACCACCAGCAGGTACACGGTGAACCGCGCGAGGCGGCTCTGCGGCGCCAGGCCTGCTTCCGACAGCTTGCGGCGCACGTATCGGTAGGTGGAGAGGACCATCCGGGATTCCCAAGTGGAGACGTCCGATTATACGGGCAAGGTCATGGCGCGCCCGTTCGGCCCATAACAGTCAATACGCGCCCGGCAGCGGCAAGGTTCTGCACGCAATCTCGATGGCACGCGAGACGCTCCCACTCAAGCCAGAAGAAGCTTGCCGGGGCGCCCGCAGGCCCCGGCTCAACCCGCGCGATGCGCCAGCACCTCTCGTGCGGCGCGGTATCCGCTGGCCAGTGCGCCGTGAACGGTGGCGGTATGTCCGTTGACGTCGGTGGCCTCGCCGGCGAAGTGCAGGGTGTCGTCCACCGGTCGCGCGAGTTCGTCGGGCGCCTTCGCCCCGTCCGCGCAGGAGTAGCTGTAGGCGCCCAGCGAGAGCGGGTCGGCAGCCCAATCGTGCGTGTGCGTGCTGCGCACGTGCGCCTGCACCGCGCGTTCGTCCACGCCGAAAATCTTTCCCAGGGAGGCGACGGCTGCCGCGGCCACTTCCTCGGCCGGCCTGCCGGCGAACGCGTCTGCCGCGGGGCCGGCCGTCCAGCCGGTCAGCAGCGGCGCAGAAAGCGGCGCATAGCTCCACCACGTCCGGAACAGCTTCTGGCCGGAAAACAGGAAGCGCAGGCTTCGCAAAGTTTCGCCCGCCGGCGATCGCAACGACGCCCAGAACGGCTCGTCGAAGACGATGCTGACCCGCACGGCGTCTCCCATCGCCAGCAGGTCCAGCGAGCGCTGTTTGCGTGTCAGCGGCGGCGAAAATTCGATGGCGCGCGCCTGCAGCACGCCAAGCGGCACCGTGATGACGGCGTGCATGCCCTCGAACTCGCGCTCGGCGGGCGGGGCGTTGGTGACGATGCGCGCGCGTCCGCGCTGCCACTCCACGCCGGTCACGCGGCAATCGAAAACAAACCGGACGCCGGCGGCCTCGCACTGCCGGTGGAGGAAATCCATCAATGCGCTGTAGCCCCGGCGCAGGCGAAAGGTGCGGTGGCCATCAATCTTCTCGTCGGCGCGCGATTGTTCCACCAGCGACTGCACGCTGATGCGCGCCGGATCAGCCGCGTTGAAGCCGGAGACAAAGGCCAGCGCCCACTCCACCGCCTGCCCCCACCGGGGCCCGCTGAAACGCTCGCGCACGAAGTCGAGGAAGCTGCGGTCGGGAGACTGGTGCTTCTCCATCTCCCCGAAAATCTCCTCCACTTCCGCGAAGAAGTCCGCGCGATGCAGGCCTTCGGGGCCGGCAAACCAGTCATCGCCGGCGCTCTCGTACAGCTCGAGCCGCGCCGCCCGCGCCAGTTCGGTGATCTCGGCCGGACGTCCGTGAACGAACTCGGCGCCAAGTTCGATGGGAAAGTCAGAGTCGGGAGTGTGCAGCGTGAGGATCCGCCCGCCCACCCGGCTGCGGGCTTCGAGCA
This sequence comes from Terriglobales bacterium, assembly GCA_035651995.1. Lineage (NCBI taxonomy): Bacteria > Pseudomonadati > Acidobacteriota > Terriglobia > Terriglobales > Terriglobales bacterium. Next base: position 11,077 of record DASRER010000034.1, read on the forward strand.
CGATCACGCGGCGGCCCTCGCGCGCCAGCCGGTAGGCGGCGGCGAGTCCCGCCGCGCCGGCGCCGATCACGATCACGTCCGCTACTTCGCTCACCAGGTCCGGCGCACAGGCCGGCTACCACAGAGATGCAGGGCCGTTGAAGAGGGATTCTGCAGCGGCTAACGATACTCCTCGCGCGAGGGCGTGAACACGTCGAGGACCACGGAGCGCTCCACCGCGGCGGCCTCGTGCTCCATGCCGCCGGGGACCACGAAGCTGTCGCCGGCGCGGCACTCGAAGCTCTTGTCGCCGGCGCTGACTTTGATGTGGCCGGAAATCACATACACGAGCTGCTCGTGCGGATGCGAATGGCGCGCGCCCTTCCATCCTTTTTCCATCACGTGCTCGGCCAGCATGAGCTTGTCGTTGAATGCCAGGATGCGGCGGCGCAGGCCAGGCTCGGGCGTGGAAGCCGACGCCTTTTTCTCGGGGACGACTACCACGCCAGGTGAGGCTGAGGGCTTCGATGAGGTCATGACTTCTCCGTGATGAATCGAGCTTCTACGCGCGCGACGCCGCCAGCGGCGCCTTCTCGCCCGCGCGAAACTTCTGCGCGACCTCGGCGAGCCGGCGCGCACCTTCCACGATCTTGCCGCGATCGCCCGCGCGCAAGGCTTTCAGGTCCACCAGGTCGCCGCCCAGTCCGAGGGCGAACGCTCCCGCCGCGAAATATTCGGCGGCGTTGTTGATGTTCACTCCGCCGGTGGGGACGAAGTTAATTTCCGGAAACGGCGCCTTCAGCGCCTTCATGTATGCCGGCCCCCCGAGGTTGCTGATGGGAAACAGCTTCATCGTGCTGGCGCCGAGCGCGGCGGCGCGCATCACTTCGCTGGGCGTGAGCACGCCGGGGAGCGAGACCACGCCGGCTTCGGTGGCCAGCTTCACGACCGCGTCGTCGAGCCCGGGGCTGACGAGAAATTGCGCGCCGGCATCGAGGCAGGCACGCGCCGCGGCGGCATTCTTCACGCTGCCGGCCCCGACCAGCGCATCGTTGCGGTGCCGCCTGGCCAGTTCGCGAATCACGTCGAGCGCGCCGGGGACGGTCATGGTGATCTCGAGCACGGCGAGGCCGCCTTCGCGGATGGCGGACGCTGCATCAAGCGCTTCTTCAGGGGAAGCGGCACGCACTACGGGAACGATCCCAATCTCGTAAATCCGTTGCCGCACCTGGTCATGGGTCATGGTTGGCTGTTGGTCTCCTGTTCGCATTCAGCGCGCAATACGCGCGCTCACGCCCGACATCACCGCCAGCACCTCGCTCAATGTCGCCATGGTCGTGTCGCCCGGCGTGGTCATGGCCAGTGCGCCGTGCGCCGCGCCGCACTCCACCGCCCACGACGCCGGCTTGCCTTCGAGAAACCCGTAGATCAGGCCCGAGGCAAAAGAATCGCCGCCGCCGACGCGGTCGTAAATCTCCAGGTTCTCGCGGCGCGTGGCCTCGTAAAACTGCCCGTCGTACCAGCAGACCGCGCCCCAGTCGTTGACCGTGGCGGTCTTCGCGTTGCGCAGCGTGGTCGCGACAACTTTGAGGTTTGGGAATTCCTGCGTCACCTGCGCGATCATCTTCTTGAAGTTCGCCGGGTCGAGTTCCGACAGGTTTTTGTCGAGGCCCGGCACCTGAAAGCCCAGCGCGGCGCTGAAGTCTTCTTCGTTGCCCAGCATCACGTCTATATAAGGAGCGAGCTGGCGATTCACCGCCTGCGCCTGCTTCTGCCCGCCGGCACTTTTCCATAACGAGGCGCGATAGTTCAGGTCGTAAGAAATGATGACGCCGTGCTTCTTTGCCGCCTGCATCGCCTCGGCGGCGACCTTGGGCGAGTGCTCGCTCAGCGCGCAGTAGATGCCGCCGGTGTGGAACCAGCGCGCGCCCTCCTTGGCGAAGATCTGCTCCCAATCCACTTCACCGGGCTTGAGCTGCGAGATGGCAGTATGTCCGCGATCGGAGACGCTGAGCGCAGCCCGCACGCCGAACCCGCGCTCCACGAAATTCAGGCCGTTGCGGACGCTGCGCCCAACGCCGTCGAAACTGGTCCAGCGCAGATGGCGCAGGTCGACGCCGCCCTGGAGCATGCAATCTTCCACCAGGCGGCCCACGGCGTTATCCGCAAGCGCGGTGACCACGGCGGCGCGCATGCCGAAGCAGCGGCGCAGCCCGCGCGCCACGTTGTACTCGCCGCCGCCTTCGGAAACCTTGAAGTGGCGCGTCGTGGCCACGCGGCCGTCGCCGGGATCGAACCGCAGCATCACTTCACCGAGCGCGACAATGTCCCACTGCTTGTCGCGACCGTGGATCTTCAGTTCGGCCATTCGCCCGCCTTTGTACTCGCTGTGATCGTCCGTTCCGCACTTAGCAGTTGGCACTTCAGCGCCGCCGTTGACGGCCAAATGCTGATTGCTAATTGCTGAGTGCCAATGGCCGCTTTCCTACCTGCCCATCCACCCGCCGTCCACCACCAACACGTGCCCGTGCACGTAATCGCTCGCCGCCGACGCCAGAAAAACCGCGGCGCCGGCCACGTCTTCCGGCTCGCCCCAGCGCTGCGCTGGAATGCGCTCCATGATCTGCCGGCTGCGCACCGGGTCTTCGCGCAGCGCCGTGGTGTTCGTCGTCTTCATGTACCCCGGCGCGATGGCGTTCACGTTGATGCCCCGCGAAGCCCACTCGTTCGCCAGCGCCATGGTGATCTGCGCCACGCCCGCCTTCGACGCCGAATATGCCGGCACGAACACGCCGCCCTGGAACGACAGCAGCGACGCGATGTTCACGATCTTTCCCGGCCGCTTCAGCTCCAGCAGCCGCCGGCCCACCAGCTGGCTCAGCCGGAAAACGCTGGTCAGGTTCACCCGCAGTACCAGCTCCCAGTCGGCGTCGGAATATTCCGACGCCGGCGCTCGCTTGATGACGCCGGCGTTGTTCACCAGCACATCGATGGTGCCGATCGCCCGTTCGGCGGCGAGGAACAGCTCGTGCGCGCCGCCTTCGCGCGCCAGGTCGCACTGCACCGCGGTCGCGCGCCCGCCGGCGTTCACGATGCGCCCCGCCGTATCCGACGCAGGCCGCGAATTGCCGTGGCACGCCACGCTCGCGCCGGCCTCAGCGAGCGCGAGCGCAATCGCCGCGCCCAGTCCCGCCGACGCGCCCGTCACCAGCGCCGTTTTCCCGTCCAGCCGAAAACGATCGAGGATCATGTCTGTAGGCGCCCCACCCTTCCGCCCTCCTTTGGCGGAGGGTGAAATAAATCAGCAATTCGCAGCTAGCATTGGCCGCTCAAATCAGACCTGGACGGCTGAATGCCAGGTGCCAATTGCCAATTGCCGGTCTGGCAACTGATAACTGACAACCGGCAACTACTTCCTCGCCTGGTCGAGTCCCGAGCCGCCCGCGCCGAAGCCCGGCTGCACGTTGACCACGCCGAACTGCCGGTCTTCCACCTCGCGGTGCGCCGCCATCGCCCACAGGAATCCAATGCGATGTCCCGGCGCCGCCACGTTCGGGTGGTAGCCGCGCGGCATGAGCACCGCGTCGCCGTCGCGCACAATCGTGACCAGTTCCGGCTCGTGCGTGTTCGTGTACACCAGCTGTAATCCAAACGCCGGAGGAGGCATGTGCGTATACACGTACAGCTCCTCGGCCAGCACGGCGTGCTCGTGCGGCGGCCAGCTCGTCCAGTTGCCGGGCTCGGAGAGCGTGAGGCCCGCCATGATGCGCCCCGCCTTCACGTTCTTCCCGAACATGATGTTCAGCTCGCGGCGCGTGGCGTCCGACCCGGTAACGAAGTGCAGTGTCTTGTCCTGCTTGAGGTCGGCATAGCGGACGACCTGGAGCGGATAGTCGTTGTCCACTTCGGCGGCGAATTCGGCGATGTCGCAACCGGCGGCGCTCGAGATGCTGACCTGCGAATTGCGCGGAATGTAGATCGCGTCATAGGTGCCGAGCGAAATCTTCTCTTCGTTGACGCGCAATTCGGCCGAGCCGCCCACAACGATGAGTCCGGTTTCGCGCTTCCCTGTCTCGAAGCTCACCCCGTTGCCGCCGCGATCCAGGATGGTGCGCGCATAGTAAAGGTGCTGCATGCTGCTGTTGTGCGGTGTGACAACGACCTTGCGTCCCTTGTGCGCGTTGGTCGCGCGAAAGACGTTGCCTTCCTTCGTCACCGGTTCGGCCATAACTTGGGTTTGCGTGCTCACTGCGATTGTCCTCCTGCGAACCTGCTGCTCTCGGTTGTGTTCCGGATGGTGAAGTCGTAAACGAACTGAACGTCCTTTGCGGGCGTGGCGTTGGAGATGCGCACGCGCTCGCCGCGCGCCTCGCGCTGCCCGCTGGCCACCGACCCGGGACGCCCGGGCGCAATCATCCAGTTGGGTTCCACTTGCGCGGAAATTTTCTCCGGCGAGAGGACGCGCACGTCGAGCCGCGCGCCGCTGCCCGAACCAAGCTCGATCTCGCTTCCGCGAGCGTTGGCTTTGTCATCGGAGTGCAGCACCGAGGTGAACGTGCGCGCCTGCGCGGTTTCCAGCGTGTCCCACATCACGAAGCCGCGCGCGGTCAGCATCAGGCTGCGTTCGAAGCGGCGCACGCCGAGCGACGTGGCGTAAGCGGCGGTGGCGTCGCCGCGAACAAAGAAGCGATCGGGTCCGAAATCAACTTCAGCCATGCGGATCCTGTCGAGCTGCGAGTATGGGAAGTCCTGCCAGGCGCTGTGCCCTTCGCCTTCGTTGGCCTGGCCTTTGCCGTCCACCAGCACGGTGTTGTGCTGCTCGGTCATGGGAACGCCGGCGTAACCGGAGTCGCCGGTCAGATATTTGCCATCGGCGAAAACGATGAAGTGGTTGGCGTCGGGATGCGCGTGCCCGGCTTCGAGGCGCCAGTCGGGAAACTGCTGAACCAGCGCGGCGGTGTGATGTCCCTCGGGCGGACCGCACTTGAACGCAATCGCTGTCGCGCGCGGGGACCAGTCGCTCCGCCAATAGGCGACCTCATGGTCCTTGAAGTAGTGCCACGGCTCGAGCTTTTCGATCGGCGTGGCGGGAAGCGACGCGTCGTACCAGGCGAGCGACCAGAAGTCTTCGGCGTTCACCTGCCCCATACCGGCCAGCCACGCCGCCACGCCCTGCGCGCCTTCGTCGCGGAAACGCGCCGCCAGGCGGTACAGGATGTTGTAGTTGGTGTTGAAGTGGCCGCCGGGATGCGTGCGCTTGCGGTCTTCGTCTTTGCCGGTGCGCGAGAGCGGGCCGAAGAAGACGTCGCCGAAGTCGAACGCGTCGTTGCCGCCGGGAAGCATGGAGTGCGCCGCGTACAAATGCGCCAACGCCAGGCCGGGCGCGCGCGCGTACAGGTCTTCGCCGGTCGCGTGCGCGTGCGCGTCCAGATAATGCACGATCCACGGCGTGGAAAAAATCCAGTACTCCATGCCCTCGTAGTAGTAGCCGTCGGGCGAGTACGTGGCGAGCACGCGGTCGTAGATGGCGGCGGAGAGGCGCGCCCAATGGTCAGCCTCTGGCGCTTCGCCCTCTAGCGCGTAGGCCGCGACGGCGAGCCCGGCCATCGGGATGAAGACGTGGTTCTGACTGTAGGAGTACGTGCGGCCCGGCTTGGGCTTGTAGTACTCGTAGAGTTGCTGCCCCTGGCGGACGAGCTTGGCGCGATAGCGCTCCCGCTCGGCCGGCGTCAGCTCGTTGTAGAGCAGGTCATATGACCAGCCGAGCGCATAAAGAAGATGCCCGGCGGCGAGATCAACGTTGGGCTTGTTGTAGCTGTATCCCCAAACGTCGTAGCTCGTGGCTGCGTCCATGTACTTGCGGGCGGCGGCGAGATACTTCGGATCGCGCTCGATCGCGTAGGCAAACGCCGCGCCCGCCATGGAAATGCCGGCCGTGTTCTGCGCGCGGCGCTCTTCGGCAGGCGGAGGCGGCGGCGTTTCGGTGAGCGCCGGCAGGTTCCGCAGCGCGCGCTGCCACAACTCGCGATGCGATCCGCGCGCCCGCCCGCGAAGCTGCTCAAGTTCCGCAGCGGTGACGTACACCCGTGGATGCACGCCGCGCAGCTCGGGCTTGAGTTGCCAGGTGACCGACTGCATCAGCGCCGCCAGCGGATGCGGCTGAGTGCTCTTCGCGGGCTCGTCCTTCGGTCCGAGATTTTCGCGGGCATCCTGGGAGGCGGTGCTGATGCAGCAGACGATGAGCACGAGGAGGGTTCGCGCCGGCGCACTTAGCATTTGGCAGTCAGCCCTTGGCCCCTGAACAGTGCGGTCGAACACAAAATGCCAAATGCGCCTTCTCTCGTCAGCACGACCCTTCACGGCCAAATGCCAATTGCTAACTGCTAAGTGCCGTGCCGGCCGGGATGTCGCTCGCATCGTCATCGCTTACGAAAAATACATCCCGCCATTGATGTCCACCGCCGCGCCGTTCACGAAGGGCGACGCGCCCGAGGCGAGAAACACGACCAGCGCAGCAACTTCCTCGGCCGTGCCTTCGCGGCCAAGCGGCGTCATGCCGGCCACGCGCTGGCGCACTTCCGGCTTGGTGAAGGTGTCGTGAAAGCTGGTGTTGATCAGCCCCGGCGCGACGGCATTCACGCGAATCTTGCGCGGGCCGAGTTCCTTCGCCAGCCCGCGTGTAAACGTGAGCACGCCGCCCTTGGTGGTGGAATACGCAACCGCGCCCGTGCCGCCGCCGTCGCGTCCGGCCTGCGACGCCAAATTCACGATAGCGCCGCCCTCGGCCATGTGCGGCAGCGCCGCCTGCGTCGCCAGGAAGAGCGTGCGCAGGTTCAGCGCCATGACTTCGTCCCAGAACGCGGCGTCCATCTCTTCCATCTTCTTGCGCGCCACGATCCCGCCCGCGTTGTTCACCAGGATGTGGATTTGGTCGCCCAGCGCCGCGCGCGTTTCCTTCACCAGCTTCGCGGCACCCTCGGGCCGGCGCAGGTCGGCGGCGACGGCAACCGCATTCCCGCCGCCCGCCTTGATCTCGTTCACGACTTCCGCGGCCCGATCCGCGCTTGCCGCGTAGTTGACCGCGACAGCGGCGCCGCTGCGCGCAAGTTCCAGCGAGATGGCGCGGCCGATGTCGCGCGCGCCGCCGGTCACGATGGCAACCTTGCCTTTCAGCCCGAGGTTCACGCCGTCGCCTCCGCCGCGCCAAGGTCGAGCATTTCGATCTTCGGCGTCAGCCAGAACAGCACCGCGGCGCCGATGGGCGCCAGCAGGCCGGCGGTGATCAGCACCGGGCGGTACGAGAAGTGGTCCACCACCCAACCCGTGGCCAGAATGAACAGCATGCTGCCAATACCCGCGCCCGAACCGCCGAGTCCCGCGACGCTGCCCACTGCCGACGCGGGAAACAAATCGCTCGGCATCGCCTGCAGGTTGTTGATCCACGCCTGGAAGCCGAACAGCACCACCGCAATCCACACGAGCGCGACCATGGCGCTCTCGGCGCGCTCTGCGAGAATTCCCGCGGGCATCATCGCCGCGGAAATCAGCATGACGGTCTTGCGCGCGCGGTCCACGCTCCAGCCGCGCCGCATCAGCACGCCCGAGGCGAATCCGCCCGCGAGGCTCCCCGCGTCGGCCGCCAGGTACGGCGCCCACGCGAACAGCCCGATCTGCGCCAGGCTGAAGCCGCGGACTTTGTTCAAGTATTCCGGCAGCCAGAAGATGTAGAGCCACCACACCGGATCCACCAGCAGCCGCGCCGCAACAATTCCCCAGACCTGGCGATACCCAAACAGGTCCCGCCAGCGCGGGCGCGTCCGCGATGTCGAAGCTGACGCCGCGCTTCCCTCTTCGATCAGTGCGCGTTCCTTCTCACCAAGCCACCGATGCTCCTCCGGCCGCCGATACACCGCCAGCCACAGCGCGACCCACAGAAATCCGAGCGAGCCGGTGATGAGGAACACGGCCTGCCAACCGAAACGATATTGCAGCCACACAATGAGCGGCGGCGCGACCACCGATCCGAGCGCGGCGCCGCTGTTGAAGATGGCCAGTCCAAACGCGCGCTCGCGCGCCGGGAACCACTCGGCGACCACCTTCGCCGCACCCGGCCAGTTGCCGGCTTCGCCGAATCCGAGCAGCGCGCGAAACAAGCTCAGCGATCCCAGCCCGCGCGCCGCCGCGTGCAGCATCGCCGCGACCGACCAGACCAGCACCGAGCAGGTGAACCCGCGCCGCACGCCCACCCGGTCGTAGAACTTGCCGGAGACGCTGTGGCTCACCGTGTACGCCAGCAGGAACCATGTCCCCAGCGTCGCGTATTGCAAGTTGGAAAGCTGCCAGGTGGCGCGCAGCACCGGCGACAAGACCGAGATCGTCAGCCGGTCGAGAAAATTGATGAGCGTGGCCAGGAAAACCAGCCCGATGATCCACCAGCGCAGGCCGGCAACGCGAAAATCTGCCTTGGTCGCGATCCTCTCCGGCGCTGTTGCCTGCACCTGCAAAACACCCATCCCCCGCTCCAGATCAAACAAGTGGAGAGTGTTCTAACTGTTCACTGTCCACTACTCACGGCCGGCGGTCTCGGTCTGTTCTGCCGGATGCGCCGCGCCCGGTACCTCGGCTAACGCGCCGCCCGCCGCTTCGCCATCCGGAATCCCAGCTCCGACGAGAGCGCTTCCGCCGCCGCCGTCACCGAGCGCGCCAGCAGCGGCACCTTTTCGTTGCTCACGCGGAACGACGGCCCTGAGACGCTGATGGCCGCCAGCGGCTCGTGCGTGTAGCCCCACACCACCGCGCCCACGCAGCGCACGCCCTCTTCGTTTTCTTCGTTGTCCACCGCGTAGCCCTGCCGCCGGACTTTCGTCAGCTCGTTGCGCAGCTCCGCCAGCGTGGTGAGGGTATGGCGCGTGAGCGGCCGCATGCCGATCCTCTGCACCGCGCGTTCCACCTCGGCGGCGGGCAGCGACGCCATGATCGCCTTGCCTACCGCGGTGCAGTACGCCGGCGTCCGCCGGCCGATGCTCGACGCCAGGCGCACACTGCGCTCCGGCTCGACCTTGTCGACGTACACAACCTCGCCGTCGTCGTAAACGCACAGGTGCGCCGTCTCGCCGGTTTCCATGACCACGCGCTCCAGGTACGGACGCGCGCGCTCGCGAATATCGAGCTGCGAAACGGCGCGCGTGCCCAGCTCGAACAGCTTCAGCCCGAGCCGGTAGCGCCCCTCGCCGTTCTTCTCGATCAGACGATGGCGCTCCAGCACCATCAGCAACCGGTGCGCCGTGCTCTTGTGCAGCCCGAGCGCGCGCGACACTTCCAGCAGCGACATCCCGGGACCCTTTTCCGTTAGGATTCCCAGCACGCCGAGGGCGCGGTCAAGCACCTGGATCTGATAAGGAGAACGGGGTGTGGTTTTACTATGCGGCACGGCGTGCCATTATATGAATCCGGGCGCCGCAGTTCAAGACGCGTTGCGCCAGCCACGCGCCAGTTCCGCAGACGGCCGAAAGAAACAGCCCGGCAGTCAGCCCGGCGGGTTTCGCCGGCTGAAGGGAAGGCCGTACGCCCACCGAGCCGGAGCGGCGAAGGAGACGCGCGGCAGAATAGAAACTAGCTGATCGCCCGGGCCGCGAAGCGGTTCAACCCTGCCATCACCAGCAGCGTGTCCACCACCACCAGCGCGCCCAGGACGACGGCGATCGGCATGTGGGGAAACTGCGGCGCCAGCGTTCCGCGCAGGCCTTCGTTGGCATAAACGAGCGGATTCAGCAGCACCACTTTTTGCAGGATGGGAAAACTGTTCAGCGCGCTCCACGGGTAGTAGGCGCAGCCGAAGAAGATCATCGGAGCGAGCACCAGGCTGAACATCAGTCCGATGTGCGTCTGCCCCATGCTCACGCCGAGCGTGAGGCCGCCCGCGGCGGAGAACAGCGCCACCAGCAGCACCACCGCCGCAAACAGCCACGGACGCTCGAAGCTGATGCCCACGTTGCGTCCCAGCAGCAGCCACGCCGCCGGCACCACGATCGCGCCTGAGATCAGCGCCTGCACCATGCCGGCCAGGATTTTTTCCGCCACCAGCCACTCCATGCGCATGGGCGCCAGCAGCCGGTCTTCGATCTCGCGCGTGAACTGGAACTCGGCCAGCAGCGGCATGGCCACCGCCTGCACGCCGCTGAACGTCATGGCCACGCCCATGATGCCGGGCAGCAGGATGGCCTTGTAGCTGGAAACCATCATGCCGCTGCGCACCATCACTTGTCCGAAGACGAAGACGAACATCAGCGGCTGGAGCATGGTCTGCACCAGCACCACCGCCAGATTGCGCCGCGCCACGTGCGCGTCACGCGCCAGCATTGCCCGGAACGTTTTCCAGTTCAATCGCGCAGGCTCCTTCCCGTGTGGTGCAGGAACAGGTTTTCAAGGCTCGGCTCGGAGATGTGCACATCGGTGAGCTCCACCTGCAACTCGCCCAGCGCCGCCACCAGCTCGGGCACCAGCGACCCGCCACGATCGGCATAGACGTCGGCGCCGCCAATGTTCGACTGCACCTCGCGCACGCCCGCCAGCTGCTTCAGCCGCTGTTCGAGCGTGGCCGCGGTTCCGCTGAAGCGCAGGCGCACCACGTAGCCGCCGGGGATCGAGGTTTTCAGCTCGGCCGGCGTGCCCAGCGCGATCAGCTTTCCGTGGTCGATGATGGCGATACGCTGGCAGAGCGCGTCGGCCTCTTCCATGTTGTGCGTGGTCAGCAGCACCGTCTTCCCCGCCTGGTTGTACTCGCGGATGATGCCCCACAGCAGCAAGCGCGTCTGCGGATCGAGGCCCGTGGAGGGCTCGTCGAGGAACAGCACCGCCGGATCGTGCATCATGGCGCGCGCGATGGAGAGCCGCTGCATCATGCCGCCGGAAAAATTGCGTGCCGAATCGTCGGCCCGATCAGCCAGTTGGAAGCGCTCCAGCAGGTCGTTGGCGCGGCGCGCCCGCTCCTTCGGCCCAAGGCCGAAGTACGCCGCGTGGAAATGCAGGATTTCGCGGGCGGTGAGCGCAAAGTCGAGGTTCGGGCGCTGCTGCACCACGCCGATCAGCCGCCGCGCCTCCACCGGCTGGCGCCACACGTCGTAGTCGCCAATGAACGCGCGCCCGCCCGTCGGACGCACGCGCGTGGTCAGGATGCCGACGGTCGTGCTCTTCCCGGCGCCGTTCGGTCCCAGCAGCCCGAAGATTTCACCGGGTTCGACCTGGAGCGAGATGCCGTCGAGCGCCACCACGCCCGCCGACTTCTTCTTGTCTTTGTCTTTCTTGTCGGCGCTCTGCGCGCGTCCCAGCGGCATGATGCTCATGCCGGCGGGCGTGGCTGCCGGCCCTGCCGATGCGTAGACCTTGCGCAAGTCTTCGGTGCGCACACCGATGCGCGCGCGACTCTGAAATTCGCTGCGGGCTGCGTCTGGCAGTACCGCCGTTTGCATCACTCCTCCCGGGACAATGTGCTCCAACATGGCAGCCGGGGTCGCGCCCGTCAAGCCGCCATCGGTGAACGGACATATATACTGGCCGCCACAGCTTGAGCGCCTTTCGCGTGTTGCAAAGAATCACTTCGTGCGCGCCGCTTCAACAGTACGCTTCAGCATCAACCCGCAGAGCCAGCTCTCTCCCGCTGAGCAGATCCGCGAGCAACTGCTCTATCACATCCATCTCGGCATTCTGCGCCCGGGCAGCCGCCTGCCCACGGTGCGCGACGTCGCCACGCAAACCGGCCTCAACCTGAAGACCGCCTTCCGGGCTTACCGAAAGCTCGCAAAGGAGGGCGTGGTCGACATCAAGCCCACGCGCGGCGTCTTCGTGAAGTACTCCACCGCCGCCGCCGAGCGCTCCTACCGCCGCGACCTGGAGCGCTTCGCCCGCCGCGTGCTGCGCGAAGGCGAGCAGTACAGCCTCTCGCCGCGGCGCGTGGCTCAATCGCTGCTGCACGCCGCCGGCATCCGCGCTCCCGCTGTTCGCTGCGCCGTACTGGAGTGCAACCGCGAGCAGGCCGGACTGTTCAGCGAAGAAATCCACCGCAAGCTCGGCATCGAGGCCTTTCCGGTACTCACCACCGAACCGGCAAAAAAGTTACGCAGCCTGCTGCGCGACGCCGACCTGCTGGTGACCACCGATTTCCACTGGGCCGAAGCGACCGCCTGGGGCACGCGGCTGCGGCGCGAGCCGTTTCGCATCGGCTTGAACCCCGAGTTCCACCGCATATTGCTGCGCCACGCCCGCCGCCACGTCTTCCCCATGGTATTGAGCGACATTTCCTTCGAGCCGCAATTCCGCCAGGCGGTGGGCGGCACGGCCCCGGAGGCGGTGGTGAACAACCTGGTGTTCGTCCACTACCGCGACCACGCGCGGCTGGCACAGTTGCTCGCCGAAGCGCCCCGCGCCTACGTTTCCCCGCTTATCATGGATGAAGTTGCCCGGCACGCGCCCGCCAGCGTGCAATTGGTGACGCTGCGCGACATGATCGCGCCCGAATCGCTCGCCCTGCTGCGTCACAAGCTGCTGCTCAACTCGCGCTAGCGCGCTGCGCCCTGTATTCTGGAGAAAAGCGGCCTCACCATTCGCCGGTCCTTATCTTCGTGAAACGTGAAACGCGAAACGTGAAACGTTCTTCCCACTGGGTCAGCCTCGTCCCCTATGGCCTGAACCAGCAGCACCCCAACAACTACAAGGACATGCTCGACGCGTTCTGGGAGAACCGCGACAACCTGGGCTACGCGTGGCGCATTCTCCGCGACGGCTGCTGCGACGGCTGCGCCCTCGGCACCAGCGGCATGCGCGACTGGACGATGAAGGGCGTCCACCTGTGCGCCGTGCGCCTGCAACTGCTGCGGCTGAACACCATGCCCGCCATGGACTGGCGCCTGCTCGAAGACGTGGAGCGGCTGCGCGGCCTCTCGGAAAAACAACTGCGCAAGCTCGGCCGGCTTCCCGTGCCCATGATTCGCCATCGCGGCGCGAAAGGATTCCGCCGCATTAGCTGGGACGAAGCCCTCGATGCGGCCGCGCAGGGCCTGAAGCAGACCAACCCGCATCGCCTCGCCTGGTACGTCACCTCGCGCGGCCTCACCAACGAGGCCTACTACGCGCATCAGAAGGTGGCACGCTTCTTCGGCACGAACAGCGTGGACACCAGCGCCCGCGTCTGCCACGCGCCTTCGACCGCCGCCCTGAATGCGACGGTCGGGGTAGCGGCGACCACGTGCTCCTACTCGGACTGGATTGGCGCCGACCTGCTCGTCTTCGTCGGGTCGAACGTCGCGGCCAATCAGCCGGTCGCAACCAAGTACCTGTACTACGCGAAAAAGGCCGGCACGCGCATCTTCGTCGTGAACCCGTACCGCGAGCCCGGCATGGACCGCTACTGGGTGCCCTCAGTCACCGAGAGCGCGCTGTTCGGCACGCAGATCGCCGACGACTTCTTCCTCATACGCACCGGCGGCGACATTCCATTCTTCTACGGTGTGCTCAAGCACCTGGTCGAAAACAACTGGCTCGACCGCGAGTTCATCGCCGAGCGAACCATCGGCTTTGCAGACGTCGAGGCCAAAGCCCGCGCGTTTTCCTGGGAAGAGCTGGAGCGCGGCTCGGGCCTCCCGCGCGCCGACATGCTGCGCTTCGCCGAATCGTTCGGCCGCGCGCGTCACGCCATCATGGTGTGGAGCATGGGAGTCACGCAGCATCGCCACGGCAGCGACAACGTGCGCGCCATCGTAAACCTGCAACTGGCGCGCGGCTTCGTCGGACGCCCCCACACCGGTCTCATGCCCATCCGCGGACATAGCGGCGTCCAGGGCGGCGCCGAAATGGGCGCCCAGCCCGGCGCTTACGTTTTGGGGTCAGCCGTAAACGAAGACAACGCCCGTCGCTTTTCCGCCCCAACCATGTGGGGCTTCGAGCCGCCCGCGTGGAAAGGAATGACCGCCACCGAGTGCATCCTCGCCGCCGAGCGCGGCGAACTCGACGCGCTGTGGCAATCGGGCGGCAATTTCGCGCAGACCTTACCGCAGCCCGACCGCGTGGACCGCGCCCTCGGACGCGTTCGCCTGCGCATTCACCAGGACATCGTCGCCAACCGCTCCATGCTCGTGGATCCCGGCGAAACCGTCGTGCTGCTGCCCAGTCGCACCCGCTACGAGCAGCGCGGCGGCGGCACGGAAACCAGCACCGAGCGCCGCGTCATCTACTCGCCGGAGATTCCCGGCCCGCGCCCCGGCGAAGCGCTCGACGAATGGGAGATCCCGGTCCTGGTTGCCCGCAGGGCCCACCCCGAGCGCGCCAACACTGCCTTCCCATGGCAAAACACGCAGGACATCCGCGGCGAAATCGACCGCGTGTGCCCCGCCTACCGCGGCATCGGGTCTCTCAAAAGAAAGGGCGACAACTTCCAGTGCGGCGGCCCGCGCCTGCTTGGCGAAAGCTTCCTTACTGCCGACGGCAAGGGCCACTTCAGCGCGGTCAACCTGCCCGATCAGAACATCCCCGCCGGCCGGTTTCTGCTGTCCACCCGCCGCGGCCGCCAGTTCAACAGCATCGTGCACGCCGGCTTCGATCCGCTCACCGGCGCCGAGCGGGACCAGGTCTTCATGTCGCAGGTTGACGCCGACCAGCTCGGCGTCGCCGATCGCGATCCCATCCTGCTGCGCAATGAACTGGGAGAATTTCACGGGCGGGTGAAGATCGCCGAAGTCCGCCCCGGCTGCCTGCAAGCCCACTGGCCTGAGGTCAACGGGCTGATCCCCGCGGGCCAGCTCGACACCAGCGGCGTGCCGGACTACAACGCAATCGTGGAAGTGGTTCCGGCGCGGCCGAGCTCCGGCACCTAGCATTCGGCAATTAGCATTGGGCCCCTGAAAGCCCGGGCGTTCGCGGCCAACTGCCAAATCCTAAGTGCTAAGTGCCACCGCACCCGATCACCCGCGCCGGCCGATGCGGTCGCGGCGCCCAGCGCGGCGCCGTGGCGCAGTCCCCGCCAGGAACAGCGCCATCCCAATGTGCATGGGGTTGCGGACGTACTGGTAGAAATCACGCCAGACAAGCCGTCGCGGCGGGCCGAACGGAGCCGGTGTCCCGCGGCCTGCCCGGCCAAAGTTTTTGTACGAACGAATTTCGCGGCGCGCGGGTTCCCAGCCGGGGATATAATCTCGCCAGCCTCGTCCTCGTCAAAAAAGTTTTCCACCACTCGCCGGCCCGAGTTGCTGCATCCAATCCAGCACAGGCCGCTGTCAGTCTCAATTGCCGGCATCACGCGACGCCGGGATGTACGCCACGTACTGCAATCCTGTCCCTCGGGAGGCCCGCCATGCTATCCAAGTGCGCCAATCCAGGCTGCTCGGCGAAGCTTCGTTATCTGAACCAGGGCAAGATCTTCCGCGTCGAGTCTGACGTACAGGGCTTCCCCGCGCGCCGCAGGCCCATGCAGCGCGCCCTCGCCCCAATCGCCACGGTGGCGCCCGCGCCGCAACCTGAAACCGTTGCGGACCTGATACGCAACGGCGCCCCTCGCGCCGAGTACTTCTGGCTTTGCGGCCCCTGCGCCCGCGAGATGACCGTCTCGGTGGTTGGCGAACAGGTCGTCCTCATGCCGGTCTGCGCGGCATCCGCCCAAGCGGCTGCGTCGTAAAACTTGCAGCAATTAGCACTTAGCATTTGGCCCCGGAACGACCGCGCCCGGCAACCTATCGTTTGCCAGGCGCCGATTGGCCGCTGCGAATCGCCAACTGCGGTTTTTACGGCCTTGTCTTCGCGATCTCCGGCGACTTGGGTTTGCCGCCCGGCTTGCCCAGGTGGTATTTGGTCAGCCCGTCGCGCAGGAATTCAAACGCCTCTTCCGGTGAATCGGCGAAGCGGAAAAGGTTCACGTCGGTGGGCGAGATGGCCCCGCTGTCCACCAGCGCCTCGAAGTTGATCACCCGCTTCCAGTAGTCCCGCCCGTAAATCACCACCAGGATCTTCTTCGCCAGCTTGTCGGTCTGCGCCAGCGTCAGGATTTCGAAGAGCTCGTCGAGCGTGCCGAAGCCGCCGGGGAAGATCACCAGTCCCTTCGCCAGATATGCGAACCAGTACTTGCGCATGAAGAAGTAGTGGAACTCAAAGTTCAGCGCGGGCGTGATGTAAGGGTTCGGCAATTGCTCGAAGGGCAGCCGGATATTCAGGCCGACGGTCTTTCCGCCCGCTTCCCACGCCCCCAGGTTGGCGGCTTCCATGATTCCCGGACCGCCGCCGGTGGTGACCACGAAGCGGTTGCGCTTGAACGGAAGCTGGATCGACCACTTGGTCAGCATGCCCGCCAGTTGCCGCGCCGCCTCGTAGTAGCGCGCCATCTCGACCGCCGCCCGCGCCAGCTTGACCTGCAGTTCGTCGGCGTCGCCCTCGCCGCGCCCCGGCGTTTTGGGCTGCTGATCGGGCGCCGCCGGCTTCGCCGACCCGGGCTTTTCCAGCAGCTCAAGCGCATGCTGCGCGTCGGAGTGGCTGTGGAAGCGCGCCGAGCCGAAGAACACAACTGTGTCCTGGATGCGCTCGCGCCGGAACCGCGCCAGCGGCTCCAGGTACTCGGAGAGAATGCGCAGTGGACGCCCGTCCGGACTCTCCAGAAAGGCCCTGTTTTCGTATGCGAGCGGGGCGCGGAAGCTCTTAGGCTTGTCCATGGAAGCAGTTGCCGGTTGCCAGTTGCCGGCCGTCAGGAGTTTACAGTTTACAGTTCACAGTTTGCGACACGAAAACGCAGCCCGATCCCGCGGTGAAGACGCGTGGAAGAGGATTGTGAATGTGAACTGTGAACTGACTGGCAACTGGCAACTATTTCTCGCGGTAATGCACCGCTTCCCAGATGCCGATCCAGATATCGAGCAGTCCCATGCCCGACATGGCGCCGCGCACGAAGTTGTGCGCCGCCAGTTCCCGCAAGCCGGGGAAGCGCGCCAGCAAGCCATTGCTGGTCCACACCGGCAGCCAGGGCAGCACCACCAGCAGCATGCCCAACTCGATACAGAAGATGACGAAGATTACCAGGAAGATGCGCTGCGTCCAGCGCGACATGCGGGGCACGGGCGCGCGTCCGGCGCCTCCTGCGGAGGAGCTGACCAGGTAGGGCTGGGCGGGCTCGGCGGTGTCGGTAAAAAGGCTCAACCGCGAATGGATGGGAGCTTCAGCCCGCGAGCTGCCGTCGTCAGCGGAGGCGCCGGTGCGCCTTTGAGGGGCCTGTGGCGTTGAGTCCATCCAGACCGGATTCTACGCTCGCAGCGCCTTGATGCGCTCGGCCACGTCGCGGTAGTCGATGTTGCTGCCGTACACTTCCATGAACTGCTGCAGGGCCGCTTTCTTGTCGCCCGCCGCTTCGTGCGCCGCTCCCATCTCGTAGCGGATGGCCATGCGCGTCTCTTCATCCACCCCCGGGGACTTGATCGCCCTCTCGAACCACTTGATGGAAGCCTGTGGGACGCCCTTTTCCACGAAACAGTTGGCCAGCCACGTATAGGCCTGCACCCGATCGCTGAACTCGGCGCCGTTGTCGAGCGCGCGGCACACCTTTTGCAGCTCGCCGATGGCCTCGTCCAGCAGCCCCATCTCCTTGAAGGCGACCCCGAGGTTGTAGTGCGTTTGCGGATCTTCGTCTTCGGGTGTGGCTTCTTCCACGCCCTCTTTGAATTCCTCGAACAAGTCGGAGAGCACCGACTTCTCTTCCGCGGCTGCCGCCGCAGCTGAAACCGGCGCCCCTGCAGGGGCCGCTGGCGGGGCCGGCGGAGGCGCGGCCGGCGCTTTCGCTGCCGGCTTGGCGGGAGCCGGCGGCTCGGCCACGGCGAAGTCGTCGCCCAGCGACGATTCCAGGTCCGAAACCAAATCTCCCAGCGCGCTGGTCGACGCCGCCGCGGCCGCCTGCCTCTGCGGAGCCGGCGGAGGCGCGGCGCCTGCCGGTGGTGGCGGAGGCGGCGCAGCTTCCACAACGGGGGCGACCGGCTCCGGTGCAACCTGGGCCGGCACGCTGCCGGCTTCGATCTGTGCGCGCAGGTCACGAATTTCGGTGGACTCGGGCGCCGATTCAGCGGCCTTCGCCAGGGCCGAGCGCGCCTCGTTCCACATGCCCTGCGAAATGTAAAAGCGCGCCTCGTCGAGCAGATCGGTGACCGTTGAAGCGACCGGCGCGGCCCTGGCCGCGGCTTTCGCAGCGGCTTCGGCGGCGGCGGCTTCGGCGGCGGCCGCCTTGGCCTTGGCGGCTTCTTCCGCCTCGGGCGTGCCCGGCTCGGGCTCGGCCACGGCCATGCTCTCCCACTCGGAGGAGAGATCGATTTCCTTGTGCGTCGGCTGGGCTTTCGGAGGCGGCTCGGCAGCCGGCGCCTCGACGGCAAACTCGGCCGCCGCGGCAACGGCGGACACAGGTTCGGCCGGCCCGCGCGCGCGATAGCGAGTGGCCATCTCGCCGTACTGCGTCGCCTGGTCGGCAAATCCCGCCTCGGAGTAGACCTCGCTCAGCACGCTGCAGCAGCGCGCCGCGTCGGCGTACCGGCCCGCGCGCACGTACAGCGACGCCAGGCGGTGGTTCATGCGTGCATCGCGCGGCGCCTTGGGCAGCGCCGCCTCCAGCGGATCGATCGCCTTCTGCGGCATGTTGTAGGAATCGAGCAGCTCGGAATCGGTCAGCGCCGCCTTGATCGCATCGCCGGTCAGTTCGTCGTACTCCTGCACCAGGTTCGGCGCGGTGATCTCCAGCTCGTCGACCATGAAGGCCTGCGAGCCTTCTTCCTTGGAAAGCTCGCGCGTGGCCGGGTCTTCGCCGAGCTTGGAGACCATCTGGCGATAGTGCTGCATGTGGAGCGCGTTTTCCGGCTCCATCTTCGCCAGCTCCTGGTAGAGGTCGCGCGCCTTGGCGAGCTGGTTGGTCTGCACGTAAGCGTGCGCCAGCAGCTCGGTGACCTCGCCCAGGTTCGTGCTCTCCCCGGCGCGCTGATAGAGCGAAAGCAGCATCTCCAGCGCCGCCGGATTCTCCTTGATGCGCGCGATCGAGCCGTGCAGCGCCCGCAAGGTCGCAGCCGCGTTGCCCTTGAGCAGGCGGTCGGCATAATTTTCGTAAACCCGCAGCGCGCCTTCGAAGTTGCCGCCCGTCATCAGCGCCTCGGCATACGCGGTGATGCCCGCCGGATCGTTGTGCACCGTGAGCAGCTTCTTGGCCACCGGCTCGGCCTCGCCCAGGTTGCCGGTCATCAGCCTGGCCTTGAGCAGCAAAGTGAGCGCTTCGGGACGCGAATCAATGTTGGGGATCTGCTCCAGGTGCTTGACGGCGGCGGCCGAGTCGCCCGTTTCAACGGCAATCTTCCCGCGCAGCAGCAGCGCCGCCGTGTTCGTGGGCTCGATGCGCAGCACGCGGCCCAGCGCTTCGTCGGCCGAATCGTGCGCGCCGCGCTGATACAGCGACTGCGCCGCCGAGAAGAAGATGTTGCGCGCTTCGTCCTTTTTGTCCAGACGCAGGTAGAGGTCGGCCAGCTTCGACTGCATGGCCGCGTTCTCCGGATCCAGTTCCAGCATCTTCTGGAAGATCTTCGCCGCCTGCTGCAGCTCGTTGACGCGCATGTACAGGTCGGCCACCTGCATGTAATGCGCGCGCGCATCGGAGTAGAGGCCCTGCTGCGTGTAAAGCTCAGCCATACGCAGGATGCAGTCGGTCGACGTGTTGCTGAGCTTGGTGATCTTCTTGTACATGGCGATGGCTTTCACCGTGAAGCCGCCGCCCGCGTACGAATCGCCAACCTTCTTGAAGTAGCTGATGGCCTGCTCGGTCTGTCCCAGCCGCGCGTACAGGTCGCCGATGGTGTTCAGCACCGTCAGCTCTTTGGGGTCTTCCTTGGCGACCTTCAGGTACTCGTTGATGGCATTCTGCAGCTTGCCCTGCTGGACGTACTTCTCCGCCGCCGCCAGGACCTTCGTCTTGTTAAAACCGAAACCGAGCACCATGTTGCAGGACTCCCTGCTGAAACCGCGCGCCCAGCCACGCTCCCAGGCGCAAAACGCACAGGCGTGCGCGAGGCACGCGGGCCGCAAAACGGCTGCCTGTGAAGCGCGTCGGACGGGTACCGGCCCTCCGGCCTTTGCTCGGCGCCGGCGCCGGTTCTGGGGGCCCATCCGTTCAGGGTTCACCCCGAACAGAGCCACTCTGGACGGGGTGTAAGGTAACACAGTTGGTAATGGGACAGGAAGGTGCGCGGGAGGGGTTTGAGCGAGTTGTCAGTTGCCGGTTGCCAGTTGCCAGTTAAACCCCTAGGACTGGAGCGAGGCTATCAAGCCGTTGATAATTCGGCCGTGCATCTCTTCGCGTGGGAAACAGGCGCTGGCGGCATAGACTTCTTTCACGAAAACGATTCCCTTCTGCCAGGCGACAGGGTCTCGATCACTGTTCGGCATGGTCCCCTCTCCCGTTCTGACAACCGCCAACTCTCGAGGGCGGTGTTTCAACCGGCAACTGGCAGCCGGCAACTGACAACTTTATCGTGTCGTTCGTGCGGACTTGCCCGCAGCGTTCTCCGCTCCCCACCCCTGCCGCTCCAGGTTCCAGTACAACCCGCCGGCGCACGCCGCCGCCACAACCATAAGCCCCACCCCAAGCCCCGCCTCGTGCAGCAGAATCTTCCCCACCCCAAACAGCGCCGCGTACACCATCCCGCAGCCCAGCACCCACGAGAGCAGGTTCGCTCCCAGGTCGCGCGTGCGCGGCACGTCGGGCGCTTTGGCCGCCACCGGATGCCATCCCGCCGCGTGCGGACGCACCTTCCGATAGAAGCGCATCAGCACGTCGTCCGGCTCCGGCCGCGTTGCAAACGTGACGATGACCCAGACAATGCTGGTCACCGCCGTGGTCACGATCGCGTTCTCGGCCGACACCAGCGTTGCCGATCCATGAAATGGCTCGGCCATCCGCAGCGCCAGCGACACCACCAGCGCCGTCGCCATCGCCGCGATCTCGCTCCAGGCGTTAATGCGCCACCAGTACCAGCGCAGCAGATAGACCGCGCCCGTCCCCGCGCCCAGTTCCAGCACCCACTGCCAGCCGGCGCGAATCGACGTCAGCCCCCACGCCACCAGCCCTGATGCGATCACCAGCAGCACCGTCGCCACCCGCGACGCGTTCACGTAGTGCGCCTCGCTGGCGTCGCGCCGCAAAAAGCGCCGGTAGAAATCGGCCACCAGGTACGACGCGCCCCAGTTCAGCTGCGTCGCCACGGTCGACATGAACGCCGCCAGAAATCCCGCGATCACGATTCCCATGAACGCATGCGGCACATGGTCGCCCACAATCCGCATGTATCCCGATTCCGGCTGCTCCAGGTTCGGATAGAGCACAATCGCCGCGAGGCCCGTGAGGATCCACGGCCACGGACGCAGCCCGTAGTGCGCCACGTTGAACCACAGCACCGAGAGCAGCCCGTGGCGCTCGTCGCGCGCGCTGAAGATGCGCTGCGCAATGTATCCGCCGCCGCCCGGCTCCGCCCCCGGATACCAGAACGCCCACCATTGCAGGCACAGGAAAACCAGGAACGTCAGCACCGGCACCGTCCACAGCGGCGCTGCCGTGATCGCGCTGGAATGCGGCAGAAGCGCCGTCGGATCGCCAGCCCCCGCGCCGCCCGGCTGCGCGATCGCCACTTGCCGCGCCATGCTCAGCTTCGCCAGCAGCGCGCCCATTCCTCCGGCCGCGCTCACCGCGTAGTAGGCCACCACAATCACGATGCCCATCTTCAGCACGAACTGGAACAGGTCCGTCCACAGCACGCCCCACAGTCCGCCGAGCGTGACGTAAATCCCGGTGAACGGCACCAGCACGAGCACGCAGATGAGCGTGGCCTGCAAATTCGAAACCCCCAGCAGGTCGTGGAGGATGGTGATCATCGCCTTCGCCACCCATCCCAGGATGAGGCAGTTCATCAGCAGCCCGAGATAGACGGCGCGGAATCCGCGGAGGAACGCTGCCGGTTTGCCCGAGTAGCGCAGCTCGGCGAACTGCACGTCGGTGAGCAGCTCCGATCGCCGCCAAAGCCGCGCGAAGAGAAACACCGTCATCATTCCTGACGGCAGAAAACTCCACCACAACCAGTTCCCCGCGATGCCCTGCGTGTACACCAGCCCGGTGACCAGCAGCGGAGTGTCGGCGGCAAACGTCGTCGCCACCATCGAAGTGCCGGCCAGCCACCAGCTCACGTCGCGTCCGGAGACAAAGTAGTCCTCCGTGCTCTGCCCCGATTTGCGGCGGAAATACAGCCCTAGGATGAGCGTGATCAGCAGGTAGCCGGCAACGGCAGACCAGTCGAGGAGTGTGGGGCGCATGGGTGGCGCGATTAAACCACAAAAAATCCGCCACAGAGATACAGAGTCACTGAGCTGCTCCGTGTTTCTTCCTGATCCTGTGCCTCTGTGCTGGACGTAGAACTACTTCGCCGCCTGCTCCAGCTTCTCCGCCGCCGAATCGATCAGCGCCGCCGTGCCTTCCAGCATCTTGCCCACGCGCGCGGCCGCGGCGTCGGCTTCCGCCCAGTTCTTCTGCTCGATCGCTTCACGCACTGCGGGAATCGTCTTCACGCCGTAGCCGGTGTAGAACCCCGGCGCGTAGAGCTGGTGCTTGAACCACGGACGAATCGGCAAGCCCGCATCCAGCGTCAGCTTGCGCTCGCTCAGGATGAGCTGCGCGTTCAGCGCCGCCATCGAACTCTGCGCCAGCGGCGCGCCGCCGTTCTTGCGCGCGCGCGTCATCGCCCGGTCGTAGCGCTCGGCGGCACGCGCCAGCGCGTCGGAACCGTTCTCCAGCGGCGCAAAGTTCAGGTGCGGAGGCGCCGGCTCCGCCTTCGGCGCCACCAGCGGACGCTTCACATCGTTGGTCGCCGCGAACACGCCTTCCTCAATCTCCTTGTTGGTCTCGCGGATCTTGTCGGCCTGGTCGTCGGCCAGCTTCTCGATCTCCTTGATGTACCGCTTCACCGTGTCGGAGAGATTGGTGAAGGCGAACGGCAGCACGTCGGCGTTGGCCAGCCGCATCACCGCCGTGCCCGCCGTCTGCGAAAGGGCGCGCCCGTACTTGAAGTCGGTGTCGGAAAAATGCGTGAACCAGTAGAAATCGTCGTAAATCGAGTGGTAGATCCCGCCGAAGTCCTCGCCGCCGAAGCCCAGGTTCAGCGACGCAATCCCCAGGTGGTCGAGGAACGCCGTGTAGTCGCTGCCCGAGCCCAGCGCGTTGATGCGCAGGTCGGCCTTCTTGCGCAGCGTCTCGCGGTCCTCCGCGTTCTTGGCTTCAAGGATCCGTTGCAGCTTCAGCCGCTGCCAGATCGGCATGTCTTTTTCCGGGTCCTGGATGTCCCGCGCCACCTCGTTCACGAACTTCTCCAGCGAGTGCGACCCGACCGCCTGCAGATACCCTCGCCCGTTGCCGTCGCTGTTGATGTAGGCCACCGCTTTCTGCCGAAGCTCGTCGGCGTGCTGCTCGGCCCATTCGGTCGAGCCCAGCAGGCCCTCCTCCTCGCCGTCCCACGCCGCATAAATAATGGTGCGCTTCGGGCGCCAGCCCTGCTTCAGCAGCTCGCCGAACGCGCGCAGCTCCTCCATCATCGCCACCTGGCCGGAAATCGGATCTTCGGCGCCGTTCACCCACGCATCGTGATGGTTGCCGCGCACGATCCACTCATCCGGCAGCGTGCTGCCCGGGATGCGCGCGATCACGTCGTACAGTTTCACCGTGTTCCAGTTCGACTTCACCCGCAGGTGCACCTTCGCCGGCCCCGGCCCGATGCGATACGTAATCGGCAGCGCGCCCCGCCAGTTCGCCGGAGCAACCGGCCCGGCCAGCGCCGCCAGCAGCGGCTGTGCGTCGCCGTAGCTGATGGGCAGCACAGGAATCTTGGTGAAGGTCTTCACGTCCTTCATGTCGAGCCGCTTCGCGCCCGGCACCGCGCCAATGCCCGGCGTCAGCGGATCGCCCGGATACAGCGGCATGTCCATCACGCTGCCGCGCTGCACACCGTCCGCCGGACGCCATGCTCCCGCGGGAAACACCTCGCCCTGCGCGTAGCCATCGTCTTTCGGATCGGAGTAGATCAGGCAGCCGACCGCGCCGTGCTCGGCCGCGACCTTCGGCTTGATGCCGCGCCACGACTGCCCATAGCGCGCAATCACGATCGCGCCCTTCACCGAAACACCCTGCCGCTCGAGTTCCTCGTAGTCCGCTGGGATGCCGTAGTTCACATACACCAGTGGCGCGGTCACATCGCCGTCGGCGGAATAGGCATTGTAGGTGGGAAGCTGCTCTTTGATCTGGTCCGACGTCGGGTCCTGGGTCAGCGCCGGCTCCTGCAGCTTGGCCGTGAAGCGCGTTGGCTCCACCAGCTCCACTTCACGCTCGCGCGGCGTGGGAAAGAGCACGTCGAAGTTCTCGATCTGCGACTGGATGCCCCACGACTTGAACAGCTCGAAGATCCACTCCGCGTTCTCCTTGTCGAACGCAGTTCCAATGTGGTGCGGCCGCGACGAAAGCCGTCGCATGTATTCGCGCTGGTTGTCAGCCGAAGGGATGGCGCGAAACTTCGTTTCCCACTCGCGCTGGCTGCGCGCCGCAGCGTCGGAGTAGCCGAGCATGCCGTTGTCCTCGGCCGCGCCGGCGAAGCTGAAGACGGCAAGTACGAGCAAGAGAGCGGATGAAGCGCGTCGAAACATCAGTCCTCCCGAAAACAGCAGTTGGCAATCAGCAGTTAGCAATTGGCACGTGGCAGTCAGATTTGGCCGTCAAGCGCGGACCCTAACGGCCCAATGCCAAGCGCTAAATGCTAAGTGCCGAAGTGGAAAAAGCCCGCCATTATAGAGGCTGCCCTGCGCCAGTGATATAGTTCTCTGGCCTGAATTCCTGATTGGAAATTTCCCGCCGCCAGAACGTTAGCGCGACCTTTCTGTTCCGGTGCTCCGGGTCTTAAAGAGGAAATTGCCATGTCCACGCAGTCGCAGCATCTGCGCCGCCTGCTGGCGGCGGTCGTCACCATTGCGCTCGCCCTCATTCCGGCCGCGACCGTTTACGCCGCAGCCGCCGCGAATTCCACCGACGATCCCGACCTCGACGTCCTCACCCGCATCCGCGACGAAGGCTTCCGCCGCTCCAAGGTGATGGAGATCATGAGCGAGCTCACCGACAACATTGGCCCGCGCCTCACCGGCTCACCCAACGTGAAGCGCGCCAACCAGTGGACGCGCGACCAGTTCGCCGCCTGGGGCCTGGCCAACGCGCACCTGGAGCCCTGGGGCCCGTTCGGCCGCGGATGGTCGCAGGAATACGTCAACGTCCGCATGACCGCGCCTGACGTGGCGCCGCTCATCGCTTATCCGCTCGCCTGGTCGCCCGGGACCAACGGCGCGGTCAAGGGCAAGGCCATTGCCGTGAAAATCGAAAAGATCGAAGACCTGGAGAAATACCGCGGCAAACTCGCCGGCATGGTCGTGCTCAACGGCGACATGCGTGACGTGAAGCCGCACGAGAAGGCCGACCTCAGCCGCTACGACGACAAGTCGCTGGCCGAAGTCGCGGCCTACGATCCATCGCCGGAACGGCGCGGCGGGCCGCAGGGTCCGCAGACCCGCGAAGAGTTTGCCCGCCTCCGCAAGCTGCGCGAGGCCGTTCGCCAGTTTTGGGCCGATGAAAAAGTCCTCGCCGTGGTCGAGCCCAGCCGCGGCGACGGCGGCACCGTCTTCGTGCAGGGCGTGAGCAACGGCTGGCGCAACAACGGCCAGGCGCTGGTCCCCACCCTCTCGATGGCGATCGAGCACTTCGGTCGCATCTCGCGCCTTCTCAAGCGCGACGTGCCGGTCGAGCTTGAACTCGACGTCCGCACCAAGTTCTATGACGACGCCGCCACGCAGTACAACACCATCGCCGAAATCCCCGGCGCCGATCCCAAGCTGAAAGACGAAGTCGTGATGCTGGGCGCGCACCTCGACTCCTGGCACACCGGCACCGGCGCCACCGACAACGCCGCCGGCAGCGCCGTCATGATGGAAGCCATGCGCATCCTTAAGGCGCTCGACCTGAAGCCGCGGCGCACCATCCGCATCGCGCTCTGGACCGGCGAAGAAGAAGGACTGCTGGGCTCGCGCGCCTACGCCAAAGAACACTTCGGCTCGCGCCCCGATCCGAGTCCGGAAGAGCGCGACCTTCCCGCCAACCTCCGGCGTGAGTCCGGCCCGCTCACCCTCAAGCCCGAGCAGGCCAAGCTCGCCGCCTACTTCAACGTGGACAACGGCACCGGGCGCATCCGCGGCATCTACTGCCAGGAGAACGCGGCGGTCGTGCCCATCTTCGAGCGCTGGTTTGAGCCGTTCCGCGACCTGAGCGCCGGCGCCATCTCGCTGCGCAACACCAGCGGCACCGATCACCTCTCGTTCGACGCCGTCGGCCTGCCCGGCTTCCAGTTCATCCAAGACGAGGTCGAGTACTCCACCCGCACGCACCACAGCAACATGGACGTCTACGAGCGCATCCAGCGCGCCGACATGATGCAGAACGCGGTCATCGTGGCGTCGTTCGTCTACAACGCCGCCATGCGCGACTCGATGCTGCCGCGCAAGCCGCTGCCGGCGTCCACGCCGGCCCGCGGCCCGGAGCAAAAACGCGCCGAAAACCCGACGCAGACCATCCTGCCGGCGACGCCGGCGTCAGGATCAGGGGCGGCGGCGGGAGCGGCGAGTGGAGGGGAGAACCAGAAATAGCCATTGAACGGGTGGAGCGGGCCTTCAGGCCTGCTTTCGACCCGAATCTCGACGATGTAGCGGCGGGCGCCCTCGCCCGCCGTTTTTTCGCCGAATTCGGCCGCTCTTGCCTTCGGTGGGTGCGCGAATGCAGAAGCGGAATCTGCTTCCGGTCCGCTTCCAACCGCCCTATGACAAGGGCTTTGGTGATAAGGATTCGGTCTGAAACCGCTTCCCGTTCTGAGAGAGTCTATTGAGAGTGTGGATGCTCAACTCGTGGCTTCGAACGCCGGGCCGTCTCGCGCGCTGTTGCCAAGAACGAATCTACCTCCACACCGTTCGTGCGGGCGTACAGTTTGCGGTTTAGCCCTGGCGTTGCGAAGGACCTGACGTTCCCACCTGAGCTGATCTCAAAGATGCCCTGTCCGAGACCGGATGGACTGAACGAAGGCGAACCTCGCGCACCTTGCAAATAAAGAACGTAGCGGTGATCATTCAGCAGCCTGTGCAGGCTCGACATTTGGACCTCTGCAACACCCTCAGGGAATTGATACTTGCCTCCGGGCAAAGCAACGCGCAGAACGCCTCCCACCGGGACGTTTCCTTTCAGCGATTCGCTCACTCGAACGTCGTACACCGTAACGATCGTTCTACCCTGATCTGCAAGTTCGCAGGCATTGCTGATCGGCGCCCCGGCGACAACGATATCGCTATCATTTGATAAGGTCTCCAGGTCGTCATAGCTCATGAAACTCTCGCCTAACAGGTCGACCGAGTAGCTCCCTCCGCTAAGTCTGACAGCCTCCCGCAGTCCGCCCGGGCTTCGGAGTGCGTCAACGAGCTCGCGATTCCTGGGACCGGCAGTTTGTGCAGGTATCACCTGACAGCCAATTAAGACTGGAATCAGCCAACCGATCTTCTTCACAAGCACACTTCTCTGGACTTATCCAAGGCTCCCTTAACTGCAACTGAGGGGGACAAAACCGATCACGTCTTCTCTAGCGACGTGATAGGTTCCATTCGAGTCTTGCTCATACACAACCAGCACGATCCAGTATCCATAACAAAATCCTCCTCCAATACCTGCACCCGCGCTATCACCGATCACCGGATCCCCGAGGGTCCTGTTTTGCAGGCAGAAAACGCGGGTTCGCGGCTTCGTCCGCAAACCTCCAGCCGGTGAGGTACGCGAGCCGGAGAATGTTGGCCATCTTGGTGAAATTGATTTTCTCCACCGTGTCGCTGGGCTGGTGATAGTCGGGATGGAAACCGGTGAACCACCACACGGCGGGAACGTCGTGCAGCGCGAAGGGAAACTGATCGCTGCGCTGGAAGACGTTCAGAGCAGCGTCGTCGTCCCACTTGTAGGTGAGGCGCAGGCCAATGGCACGATTAGCTGCCTCGACAGCGGCGCGATAGTCCGGACTGTAGTTGGCGCCGATCAGGCCGAGTTCGTTCGACGTGTCGGGCGAAATCTGCGTGAGGCCTTCGGTCTGCGTGCTGGGCGCCTCGTTGCGGCCGATCATGTCGAAGTTGATCACGGCGCGCGTGGTTTCCAGCGGCCGCAGCGGGTGCGCCGCGTAGTAGTAGGAGCCGAGCAGGCCCCGTTCTTCGGCGGCGAATACCACGAACAGCAACGACCGCTTCGGCCGCGCAGGATTGGCGGCGAAGGCGCGCGCCAGCTCGACTACGCCGACGGTGCCGGAACCGTTGTCGTCGGCGCCGTGAAAGATTTTGCCGTCGCGCGCGCCGTCGTGGTCGAAGTGTCCGCTGTAGACGATGGTGTCGGCTTTCAGCGCCGGGTCGCTGCCCTCGAGCAGGCCGACGACGTTCCGCGTCGTACCGCGGCGCGTGGAGGCGTTGGCGATCGTCATCTCGACGACCGTGTCGGGCAGCGGCATGGAAGCGGGCTTGAGCGTGGAATCGATTGAGGATTGAAGTTCGGCGGGCGTCTTCCCCGCGGTTGCCAGGAGCTGGTTAGCGACCGCGTCGCTGATGTTGTAGAGCGGAATCTTCACCTCGCTTTCGGCGATGGCTTGCGACGGCATCTTCTGGAAGCGCTCCATGAAGCCGGGGATGCGCGCCAGTCGCTCGATGTTCGACGGGTGCTTGCGATTGGGCTCGGGCGCGAGCAGCACGCCGATGGCGCCGTGGCGCTGCGCGTTCAGCGTCTTCAGGCGCGCGTTGGCGTGGCGCGTGTTGCCGACCCCGTTGAAGACGGAACCTGGGTCTGTCTCTTGCGGTTCATGATCAAAGATGAGGACGATCTTGCCGCGCGCGTCGAGCCCCGAGTAGTCGTCGTAATTGAACTCGGGCGCGGTGATGCCGTATCCGGCGAAAACGACCGGCCCGCGGACGGTGCGGTCGTAGGGAAAGCCGCCGTAGAAGTCTTTGAAGTACTCGAAGCTCTGCATCTTGCCGCCGCGCTCGAGCGCGACGCGGGAAGCCGCGGGATCGGTGTGGTATTCGATCAGCGGCACCGCCTGGAAGTAGCTGTTGCCTGCGGCCGGCTTCAGGCCCGCCTTGGCGAACTCGGCGGCAATCCACTCGATCGCGGCCTCCGAGCCCGGCTGCAGCGACATGCGGCCCTCGAGCGCGTCGCAGGCGAGGAAGGTGAGATCGGCGCGCAGGTCCTGCTCGCGGATGCGGTTGTAGCCGGGCGCGAAGCGCGCGTCGGGAGCGGTTTGGGCTGCGGCGGTGGCGAGGAGCAGGAAGAGCGCGAGTCGTTTCATCGGCGGAATTCTACCCCGGCTGCCAACGTCATAAAGCGTTCACACCAGGGACACCAAAAGCATAGGCAATGCTCGTCGTTGGGCGCGCCGATTGCTGGTAGGCTGAGGGTGGATGTCTGCACACGCAAATCGGCGGCTGCTGCTGCTGACCAGCAAGACCGGCTACCAGACGCGCGCCTTCGTTGACGCCGCGCGGGAGCTGGGACTCGACGTCATGTTCGGCAGCGACCGCTGCCACGTCCTCGACGATCCCTGGGCCGACGGCGCGGTGGCGCTGGAGTTCCAGGATCCGGACGACGCGGCGCGGCGCCTGCTGAACGCCATCGGCGAGCGGCGGGTTGACGCCGTGGTCGCACTGGGCGATCGTCCAACGCCGGCGGCCGCTCGCGTGTGCCAGGCGCTCGGACTGCCGCACCATCCGCCCGAAGCGGCGGATGTTTGCCGGGACAAATACCGCTCGCGCGAGCGGCTGCGCCAGGCGGGAATGAACGTGCCGGCGTTCGCGCGCGTTCGCCTCGGCGCTTCCTGCGACGACCTGCTCGGCGCGGCGGCGGCGCTCGGCGTCCCGTGCGTGCTCAAGCCGCTGGCGCTTGCGGGCAGCCGCGGCGTGATTCGGGCCGACAACGCGGCGGAAGTGGTCGCCGCTTTCCAGCGCATTCGGGCGCTGCTCCGCGGCCCCGATGTCCGCGTGATGCGTGAGGAAACCAGCGACTACATCCAGCTCGAATCCTATGTTGACGGGAGCGAGGTTGCCGTCGAGGCGCTCATGCAGCACGGCCGGCTGCGCGTCCTCGCCATCTTTGATAAGCCCGACCCCCTGCTGGGCCCGTACTTCGAGGAGACGATCTATGTCACGCCATCGCGGCTGCCGCAGAGCACGCAGGCAGAAATCGTTGCCACGCTGGAGCAAGCCGTTGCGGCACTCGGGTTGCAGCACGGGCCGCTGCACGCCGAACTGCGGGTGAACGATCAGGGAGCCTGGCCGCTGGAAGTGGCGGCACGGCCCATCGGTGGATTGTGTGCGCGCGCGCTGCGGTTCCGGGTGGGCTCGGAAGAAAACGTCTCACTGGAAAGCGCGATCATTCGGCTGGCGCTGGGAGACGATCTGCTGGGCCTGGAGCGCGAGAAAAATGCCGCCGGCGTGATGATGATTCCCATTCCCGAAGCGGGCATTTACCGCGGCGTTGACGGACTCGACGGGGCCGCAGCCACTCCCGGAATTCGCGAAGTCCGCATCACCGCGAAGCCGGAGCAGAAGCTCGTGCCGCTGCCGGAGGGAAGCAGCTACCTGGGCTTCATTTTCGCGAGCGCGGAGCGGCCTGAGCAGGTGGAGCACGCGCTCCGCCAGGCGCACGCGAAGTTGCGCTTCCACGTGGCCGCCGAACTGCCTGTCTTGAGTCACCACGGCCAGCCAGGAACGTAACGAAAGCCGTTGCCCCTCCCGATTTGGGATATCCTTCGTTTACGTTTTCGCTCACTTCTCGGTTCACAAGCGCCCGGCAATTGCGATAGCATTCCCGCCAAAACAGAGGAGATTGGGGACCAGGGAATGAGTAAAGTGGAGCCCGTGGGGGGCACGCCTGCGACGCCCTCCGCCCCGAAAGAGTGGGGCGGCGCCCCGGAGGTGCCGGCGCCGGTCCGCGAACTTCAAGAAAGCCTGAAGAAACTCGACCGCCGCGACTGGTGGTTGTGGGCCACGGCCATCGTCATCCTGCTGCTGCTGTGCGTGGCGGTGTTCAGCCTGTCGTTTCCCAGCTTCTGGCAGAAGGAAGAATTCTTCTTCCAGACGCGCATCGAGCTGGGTGTGCGCGGGCTGCTGGGAATGGTGCTGCTGTTCAGCACGTTCGCGCTCTATCAGCAATTCCTGATCAAGCAGCTGCGGCACAAACTGGCTTCGCAGATCGGCGTGGTGGCTGATCTGCACGGACGCGCCGAGGTCTTCGAGCGGCTGGCGATCCTCGATCCGCTGACGGGACTGTTCAACCGGCGGTTCGCCACGCAGCATCTGCCGGGCGAGGTGGCGCGCTCGGAGCGCCACGGATATCCGTTCACCGTGCTGATGGTGGACCTGGACGGCTTCAAGCGAATCAACGACACCTACGGACATCCGGCGGGCGACGCAGCGCTGGAAGCGTTCGCGCGGCACATGAAGCGCTGCATCCGCTCGAGCGACCTGCCGGTGCGCATGGGCGGCGACGAATTCATGGTGCTGCTGCCGGAGTGCGACACCCAGCAGATACAGAATCCGCTCACCCGCATGCGAACCTGCCGGTTCGAGTACCTCGGTCACAGCATCCCGATTCAATTTTCCGCGGGATGGGCGCAACACAAGCCAGGCGAGATGGTGGCCGAGTTGCTTCAGCGCGCCGACAACGAACTCTACAAAGACAAGCGGCGCGAGGCGGCCGCGGTGTCCGTCTAGGCATTCAACAGCGCTTGAGGGGCGTAGCAAGCTGGGTCTCTACAGCGGCTACTGCCAGGCAATCTCGCAGACGAACTTCACCGGCTTCCGCGGCGCAATCGCCACGTCGCTTGCTTCCATCTCAAGGTGAAGCGGAATTGGGCCGAGCGGGCTGCGTCCGAGCGGCGAGTTGCCGCCGGCGATGATCCGCTCATTCAGCGGCCAGGGGGACTGCGTTACGGTGAAGTGGACGGCGCCTTCTTTCGAGCGGAACACGTCCGAGCGCTGAGACTTGCTGAAGCTGGTGGCAACGGAGCCGAAGGTGGACGGAAAGACCATTGACCAGTTCCTGATGTGAACCGGTTTGATCGCGGTGAGCACTTCGCTGCGGCGCAGGCGCGCGCCGTCCCATGTCCAGGTGACCTCGCTGCGCAACCCGGGATCGGTGAAGGCGGCGGCCTTGCCGCCGACGATGGCCCAGTTCTTCCAGACGGCGGTGACCGAACGCCCGTCGGCGGCGGGGCGGATTTCGTCGGCGCCATCGGCGGCGGCGATGACCGGGCCGTCGTCGAGCTCGACATAGGGGACAAGCGCTGGATACTTCTGCTCGACCGGCGCGGCGAATCCCGGAAGTCCGTGCGGTGCGGGGAGATAGTCGGTGATGGCGCCGTGCTCGCCGGTGGTAAACGGCACGGCGAAGCGCTTACCGTTGCGGCGAACGATCCACACGCCGGCCGGGCGCGCGCCCTGGCGGAACCACTGGAAGCGCTGCACGTCGGCGAGCGTGGCGCGGGGGGGAATGGTGGTGATGTGCTCGCGGGCGAGCGCCTGCGAGAAGACGATGTGCGCCGTCAGGATTTTCCCCAGGCCGCTGGTTGTCTGCTGCCACTCGCGCTGGGGCGTGATGTAGGAGTAGTTGCCGCGCCCGAAGGCGAAAACCGAGAGCAGGTGCCGCTGATCGTTGTAGTCGTGGCGCAGCCAGGTCCACGCCGCGTAGTACGCGCCGGCGAGCTGCTCGAGCGGCGCGGGACGGAACTGTGGATGCTCTCCGAGGAAGGCGGCAATCTCCATCGTGTCCAGGTAGCCGATGGCCCCCTGGCTGCGGCCCCAGGGATAGCCGTAGCCGTCGGGCGTCTGGAGGTCCCACCACAAGCGCATCTGCGTCTTCAGCGTGGGCTCGAGGGCCTGCAACAGGTCTTTGCGGCCGGCGGTTTCGGCGGCTTCGTAGACGTAGCGCGCGTACTCCTGTGAGTAGCGGTCGTAGCGGCCCGTGGGTTGGGAGTCGTCGGCAAAGAGCGCGCCGGAAGTGAATTGTTTGGCGGCGGCGTTGAGGAGGTCATCCACGTCGGCGCGGCTGGTTTCCACGCCGAGCTGGAAGCTGAGCGTGGCAACGCGCGCGGCCACGCCATGATAATTCTCGGCGAGATTGATCACGTGGTGCTCGCGGCGATCGTAGAAGCGGCCCACGTCGAGCAGCGAACGCCAGGCCGTCTTTTCTTCCGGCGTGAGCGATTGCCAGAGCGGGTTCGAGTTCAGGTCAGCGCCGAAGCTGCGCAGCGCCAGCGCGGCGTAGAGCTGCGAAAATGCTTTGCCTCCCTGGCGGGACTCGATCAGCCCGATCTTGCCGATCAGTTCGGCGAGGTCGCGGCCGGCAAGCTGATTTTCGCCGGTGAGCTCGTGGTAAGCGGAAAGCGCGCGCATGAACGTGCCCCAGGAGAAGTCGCCTGTGGTGGGCACGCCGAGAATGCGGTCCTGCGGCGGCGAGAGCGAGTGAATGTCGGCCACGTGGGCTGCGAGTTCGCGCGCAAGGAACGCACGGATGTCGCGGTCGAGGTCGGCGGTGGACACGGTGGACCGCGCCGGCTGCGCCAGGAGCGGCGCACTGAGGGCGAGCAAGAGCAGAGGGATCAAGATGCGTCTCATCTGTAATTTGCGATGGGCGATTTGTGATTTGCGATTATGCGGGCTGTCCGCCCTGAGGATTCCCGTTGCCTGCTGCAGGCGAACTGCATAGGTCCTGGGGCGGCAAACGACGCGGCCCCAGGATGACCTTTCCGTGAAAAATTGTGGTTCTTGATCTTCACTTCGCTGCTTTCCTTACGCGTGCAACTCTGACCGGCACGCGTGCCAGCACCGCTTCGAGGCTGCGCGGCGCGTCGGCGTCGATGCGCGCGGCGGCCTGCGTGTATCTCGGATCGTTGTAGCGGACGGCAGCGGCGAGAAGTGCCGGCACGATGTCGTCGGCATGGAAGTCGGCGATCTGTTCGTAGGGCCACTTCTCATCGCCGCTGGTGAACGGTATCAGGAAGTCGAGCGCGGCGCGCAGGCTGCGTCCGTCGGCGGTGCGGGCGTTCCAGAGATCGATGCCGGGCCCTTCGCCGAGACGCGCCAGTTGAACGAGAGCATTGAGGTTAAAGACGCTATAGCCGAATGATTTTGTCCGCGCCAGCTCCAGGGGCTGGCGGCCGTCGGGCTCGATCTGGACGGCGATGCGCTTCGACCGAACTTCGTTGAGGACGGCGCGCGCGATGGCGCGCTGATGCGTGAACAGCGCGAGCGCGACGAGCTGTCCGTCGTACCACGTGCCGTGATTGTTCTTCGCGGCGGCTTCGTCTTTGCCGTTCTTGCTCTCACGCAGCCACTTCACGAACTCGGCGCACCAGCGCTCCATTCCCCGCTGGTCGGCAGCGGTCCATGACCTGGAGCCGGCGAGCATGCCGACCGCGTCGACGATGCGAGGGAAGCCGCGCGTTTCGATGAGGCCGATGCCACGCCCGTCGTTGATGCCGCGGATGGCCTGCGCGTACGTCAGGTTGGGATTCATGCGCGTGGCGGGTGTGAGAAACCACGCGCGGAGCAGTTCGGCGGCGTGCGCGGCGTAGCGCTCGTCGCCGAGCAGGTAGTAAGCGAGCGCGAGCGTGTGCGTGGCTGAGACGAGGCGGCCGAAGTTGTCGTGGTCGGAGATCTTTCGGATCTCGGGATTGGTCTCCCCATCGCGGCGGATATAGGGGAGCCCGTCGGGCTTGGATGGATCGGGCCACCAGTAGGGGGCCATGGACATGTAGTCGTGCTTGTCGCCGCTGGGCGGGGTGAGCGACTTGTCCACAACGCTCATGAGCGGCTGTTGCAGCGCTTTTTCGGCGTCGGCGCGGAGCCTGGCGGCGACGGCGGGGGCCAGCGTGGTGCGGGCCGACATCAGGGTTGCGGGATTGACCAGGAAGACCCGGGGCGCGCTTTGCGCGTCAGTCAGGGCGGAAGCGAATATGAGGCTGACGACAATGACTCGTTTCATCATGCTTTGGTTCTCTTTGAACCTGGCTACGGCAGCGTGACCCTTGTTCGCGCCTCGTACGCGCGTTTGTGGCCAAGAAGCGATGGGCAGCTCGCATCCGCGGCGTCTTTCGCTGCGCCCAGGATGACTCAAATCAAACGAACACTTTTCTGCTACCAACTGTGCATCGTGCCGTCGAGCTTGCGGTTCACCGGCAGGTAGGCGCGCTTGTACGGATACTGCGCCGCGAGTTTCTCGTCGATGTCCACGCCAAGTCCGGGTTTGTCGCCCGGGTGCATGGAGCCGTCCTTGAATGTGTAGGCGTGCGGAAAGACCTTGTCGGTTTCTTCGGTGTGGCGCATGTATTCCTGAATGCCGAAGTTGTGCACGCTCAGGTCGAAGTGCAGCGCGGCGGCCATGCAGACGGGCGAAAGGTCGGTGGCGCCGTGGCAGCCGGTGCGCACCTGGTAAAGCTCGGCGAGCGAGGCGATCTTGCGCAGGTGCGAGATGCCGCCGGAGTGGACGACCGTGGCGCGGATGTAGTCGATGAGCTGCTCCTGGATGAGCTGATGGCAGTCGAAGATCGTGTTGAACACTTCGCCCACGGCGATGGGTGTAATGGTATGCCTGCGGATCAGGCGGAATCCTTCCTGGAGCTCAGCGGGCGTGGGATCTTCCAGCCAGAACAGGTGATACGGTTCCAACGCTTTGCCGGCGCGCGCCGCCTCGATGGGCGTGAGGCGGTGGTGGACGTCGTGCAACAGGTGGACATCTTCGCCAAATTCCTTGCGCAGGCGCGCGAAGAGCGTGGCGACGAAGTTCAGGTAGGCTTCGGTGCTCCACGCGTTTTCCGGCGGCGCGTCTTTTTCGGCGGGCTCGTAGTACATCTTGCCGCGGCCGACGCCGTAGGTTGAGGCCAGGCCGGGAACGCCGGACTGCGCGCGGATGGCCTTGTATCCGAGCTTGAGGTAATAGGCGACGGCGGAGACCGTGGACTCAACGTCGGTGCCGCTGGCGTGTCCGTAGACGAGGACCGACTCGCGCGACGCGCCGCCCAGCAACTGATACAGCGGCTGGTTGGCAGCCTTCGCCTTGATGTCCCACAAAGCGGTATCGACGGCGGAGATCGCCGCCATGGTGACCGGCCCGCGGCGCCAGTACGCTCCTTGATAGAGGTACTGCCAGGTGTCTTCGATGCGCCGCGCGTCGCGGCCGATGAGCAGCGGGCAGACGTGATCGTTGAGGTAGCTGGCGACGGCCAGCTCGCGGCCGTTCAGCGTGGCGTCGCCGAGGCCGTGGATGCCGTCTTCCGTACTCAGCTTCAAGGTGACGAAGTTGCGCCCCGGACTGCAAACGATCACTTTGGCGTCGGTGATTCTCATGCCTGCGTTTATCCTACTTTGCCGTGCGAAATTGCCAAGGGACAAGGAGAAGGGATGGCGTATCCGCAGCTTGACCTGACCGGGAAGACGGCGGTGGTAATTGGCGGCACCAGCGGCATCGGGCTGGCGCTCACGCGCGCGCTGGCGCTGGCGGGCGCCGACGTGGCGCCGACCGCGCGCCGCAGCAAGGAAGTGGAGGCTGCGGCGGAGGAAGTGCGCAAAGCCGGACGGCGGTCACTGGCAATTTCCTCCGACGTGACCGATGCCGTAAGCATGGAGAAAGTGCTGGCGGCGGCGAAGAAGGAGTTCGGCGGCGTGGACATCCTGGTGAATTGCGCCGGACGCACCAAGCGCACGCCCACCCTGGAAGTGAGCGACGAAGAGTGGAATGGCATCATGGAAACGAACCTGACCGGCATGATGCGCGCGTGCCGCATCTTCGGCCGGCACATGATTGAACGCCGCTGGGGACGGATTATCAACATCGGGTCGCTGTCATCGTTTGTCGGGCTGCACGAGGTGGCGGCGTACGTCGCCAGCAAAGCGGCGGTGCTGGGACTGACCAAGGCGCTGGCCATCGAGTGGGCGAAATTTGGCGTGTGCGTGAACTGCATTGCGCCGGGAGTTTTTCGCACCCCGCTCAACACCGGACTGCTCGACAGCGACCGCGGACGCGAGTTCCTGGTGCGAACGCCAATGGGCCGCTTCGGAAAAGTTGAAGAACTGGGCGGCGCGGCCGTCTTCCTGGCCTCTGACGCGGCGAGTTTTGTGACCGGGACGGCGATCATTGTCGACGGCGGATTTTTGGCGAGCGGGGTCAATCAGTAGTTCCGGTTGCTCCTGCTTCGCCCTGCGCGCAGTTGTGTCCGAATTCCCTGGATCGGTCTCGGTCGCGCCCGCGCTCGCGGGGTCCTTCGCCCGCAAAGAACGCGGCCTCAGGATGACTGGCCGAGGATGTTCGTGACATCGAACATTACTTCTGCGCGGCGGCGCTCCGCGTTGCCGGCGCGTTCTTGTGCGCGTCGAGCCAGAGCAGCGCGTCGAGCAGATAGTACTGGCCGTAAATCAGCATGCCATCGTGCGGGCGGGTGCTGGAGCCGTGGCGCAGCACCCCCGGCGGAGTCGTGTCGCCCTGCGCGACCGGCGTCAGGTAGCGATCAATCAGGCTCTGCGCTATGGCCTCGCCCTGCCGGCGGTAACGCGAGCGGTCTTTTTCCGGCGCCAGTTCTGAAAGCCGCAGCAGGCCGCCGGAGATGAGGGCGGCGGCCGAGCTGTCGCGGTTGCGGAAGCGCACGCCCTCGTCATAGAAGTCGTACCAGGGGACGCTGTCTTCGGGGAGGTTCTGCACGACGAAGTCGGCGATGCGCTGCGCGGCGGAAAGCAGCCGCGGATCGCGCGTTTCCCCGTAGGCGACGGTGAAGCCGTAGAGCGCCCACGCCGTGCCGCGCGACCACGGCGTATCGGCGGCGAAGCCCTGGTGCGTGTGAGTGAAGATCCATTCGCCCGGCGCGGCGCTGTTGGGCGCCGTCACCTTGTTGTTGAACGGCGCGCCACCGCGGAGCGTGAACTCCTGGCGGTTGTCGCCGGGATTGTAGTGCACGCTCTGGATCACCGACCCATCGGGCCGAATGAGCCACTCGGCCGAGCGCAGCGCGTGCTTGAGGCCCATGTCGCGCCACTTCTGTTCGCCGGTCTGGCGAGTGGTCCACCAGAGCAGTTGCAGGTTCATCATCGTGTCGATGATGGTGTCGTCGCCGTTCACGTCCCACGCGGGAATGAGCTGCGTGGTCGGGTTGTACAGCTGCTCCAGCCGGGCGGCGGCGCGGAGCGCGCTCTCGCGATCGGCGGGCCGCTTCGTCAAGTCGAAGCCGAGCGCAGTGGAGTAGAAGTAGAGGAAGCCGGCGTCATGGTTTTGCTCTTTTTCGTGGCCGGCGAGGCGCGACGTCCACAGCTCGGCCCAGCGGCGATACTTTTCGTCGCGCGTGCGCTCGTACATACGCCAAAGTTCGGCCGTCCAGAACGATCCGGTCCAGAAGAACCCTTCGCGGCGCGTCCACTCGCCGGTGGAATTGTCGCCCTCGGTGAAAAAACCGGGGCCTCGGTTGGTGGCAGAGGCTTCGGGCGCAGTGGCGGAGACGACCGGCTCCCACTTCTGCGCGGTGCGGTCAATTTCCTGACGGAGAAGATCAATTGCCTCGGCCACGGTCTTGGTGTGCGCCGGGTGGAGCGTGTCAGGCGGCGCTGACTGCGCGGCGGCGGACTTGGAGAGCATTGTGACACGCGCTGGATGGGCCATGGCGTCCGCCTGCGCACGGACCACGGCGAGGAAGGCGTCGCGTGTCTTCATCGCGGTGCTCGGCAGCACGTACGACTGGCGCTCGCGCTGCTCGTTCTGCGCCCCGAAGCCGTGGCGGTTGTTGCTCCCCTCTTCGCTCCACGCGGCCATGGTGTACCACTCGGCCCCGCCGTTGTTGAGGGCGAAGCGGACGAGAAAATTTTCCTTGTCGCTGGTGAAGCTGGCGCCGGGTGCGGCAGTAAGGACGGCGAGACCGAGGTTCTGTCCGGCGATGGCTTCGGTCGCGGTCGGTCCGGGCGCGACAACCTGCTCGCCCCACGTGGCGAGCCACGCGATGGGCGCGGTCGATGCAGTTTCAGGATTCAGCCCGGCCTTGAGCGGAAGGCCGGTCACGTAGGTCGCGGGAAACGCCGGCTGCGCCGAGATTGCCTGCGTGAATCCGCGCTCGCCCGCCCACTGCGTTATGCGCGACGTCAGCGTGACCTTTTGTCCGCCAACGCTCCAGCCGCCGTACTCCAGCTCGACGATGGCGCGCACGGGCCCTGACGAGAGAATGCGCCACTGGCGATTGGCAACATCGGCGACCTTGACAACCTTGCCGTCGACCAGCGCCGCGACCGAGCCGATGCCGATGGCGTCGCCCACCTTATAGATGTCGCGGCCCTCGGGCGATTCGTAGTGGTAGCCGTAGTCGGGCGAAGCGAAAATGTGGAGCTGCATCGTCAATCGCCGCTTGCCGTAGAGGTCAATCGCGTTGCGCGGATCGAAGTACACGCGCCAGGCGTTCAGGTCCGATTCCCATCCGAGGCCCTCGATCTTGCGGCTGAAGAGCGCGTTGGTGCGCGCAGGATAGTCGGCGCGCAGGCGCCAGATGCGGTCTTCGTCGCCGTAGGAAATGGTGACGACGCGTTTCTGGCGCGGCTTGAGCGGAACCTGGAAGGCGAACTCCTCGGCCTTGCCGTCGGCGTCCAGGTCGTCGGCCTGCGAGGGCAGTTCGGCGGCCTGGAGGACGGCGGCGTCGCCTTCGATGCTGTCGGCATCGGTGACGGTCACGATGGCCGAGCCGGGCTTGAAGTCGGGCGCGACCGCGCGGAGGTCTTTGATCGGAACCACGACGTCCGCGGTGCGCGCGGCATCGCCGGGATTTTCGACGAGCAGCTTCACGCCCTTGATGTGGCCGGCAGCAAGGGCGGGCACGGCAAGCAGCAGCGCAGCGGCAACAGCGAGCGGTTTTCTCATGATGTGAGTCGGCGTCATGCGACGTTACTCGATGCGCGCGGGTTCCAGGCGGGGCGCAAGCAGGTGAATGATCGCGAGCGCCGTCAGGTAGGCGCATCCGGCGATGATGAACGGAACGGTATAGCTATGCGTGCGCTGCAAAATCGGCCCGACGATGGCGGCGATGGTCATCCCGCCCACCGCGCCCGCCATGCCGCCAATCCCCACAACGGAGCCGACCGCCTTGCTTGGAAACATGTCTGACGGGAGCGTGAACAGGTTGGCGGAGAACCCCTGGTGCGCGGCGGTGGCGAGTCCGATGAGCAGCACCGCCGTCCACATGCCCTGAACGTGCGGCGCCATCACAACGGGAAGGACGCACAGCGCGCAGATCGCCATGGTGAACTTGCGGGCGCGGTTCACGTTGTTGCCGCGCTTGATCATGGCGGAGGAGAGCCACCCGCCGGCCACACTGCCCACGTCGGCAATGATGTAAATCACCATGAGCGGCACGGCGATCTGGGCCAGCGAGAGGCCGTGCTGCGACTGCAGGAACCCCGGGACCCAGAAAAGGTAAAACCACCAGACCGGATCGATGAGGAACTTGCCGATGCCGAAGGCCCACGTCTGGCGATGCGGAATGAGGCCTGCCCAGCGGATTTTTTCCACGGGCGGCTGCGGATCGCTGCGGATGTATTCCAGTTCGGCGCGCGAGCAGTTCGGGTGGTCCTCCGGTTTGCGATACAACCACAGCCAGAAGATGAGCCACACGAAGCCGACGGCGCCGGTGACGATGAACGCCCAGCGCCAGCCAAGGTGCAGCGTGATCCAGGGAACGATGA
Source organism: Terriglobales bacterium (assembly GCA_035651995.1). NCBI lineage: Bacteria > Pseudomonadati > Acidobacteriota > Terriglobia > Terriglobales > Terriglobales bacterium. The sequence continues at coordinate 51,934 of DASRER010000034.1, forward strand.
GCGGCGTGACGATTGCGCCCACGTTCGTCCCGGCGTTGAAAATGCCGGTGGCGAAGGCGCGTTCTTTCTTCGGGAACCACTCGGAAACGGCTTTGAGGCTGGCGGGAAAGACGCCGGCTTCACCGAAGCCGAGCGCGGCGCGGGCGGCGCCGAAGCCCGCGACGGAGCCGGCGAAGGCGTGCGCCATCGAGGCCAGGCTCCAGAAGACCATCGCCGCGGCGTAGCCGATCCGCGTGCCGAGCCGGTCCATGAGGCGTCCCATCGCCAGCATGCCGGCGGCATACGCGGCCTGGAAGAAGAGCACCAGGTTGGCGTAGTCCACTTCGGTCCAACCGAGATCGTGCTGCAGCGTGGACTTGAGGACGCCCAGCACCTGGCGGTCCATGTAATTCTTGGTGGTGCCGAGCAGGAGCAGCGTGCAGATGACCCAGCGAAACCACCCCACGCGCGTGGCGGGAGACACCGATGCAGGAGCGGCGACGGCGGCAGCGGCAGTGCGTTCGGTGTCCATCGATTCGGCCAAACAGCGCGATGCGCGCGGCGACCCGGCGATACTGCATTGCGGTACGGAGTTTTGCCGCACGCGCGAAACAAATAAAATGCTCGGCTATTCTGCCGAGCGCGAACAACCGCTGCAAGTTGCGGACTGATTCATCGGGGTCCCGGCCGCACCCGCAAGCGCGTCTTACGATGCGGCACAGCACGGCATTATACGAGACGCTGACGCAGAGTCAATTCATTTCTTCCTGCAGAGGAGCGACGCGATGAATGGGTTTCGATCCGCACGCCGGCTTGCCGTGACGATGATTGTTTTCACGATGTGTTCCGCGGTTTGCGCGCAACAGCCGGCGGCGATCGCGGCCACGCCGCCGATGGGATGGAACAGCTGGAACCACTTCAACAAGAGCGTGGACGACGCTACCATCCGCGCGCAGGCCGATGCCATCGTGTCCAGCGGCATGCGCGATGCCGGCTATCTCTACGTGAACATTGACGACACCTGGGAAGGCGAGCGCGACGCAAACGGCGTGCTGCGCTCCAATAGCAAGTTTCCCGACATGAAGGCGCTGGCCGACTACGTCCACAGCAAGGGACTGAAGATCGGCATTTATTCGACTCCCGGTCCGAAGACGTGCGCCGGCTTCGAAGGCAGCTACGGACACGAAGAGCAGGACGCACAGACGTGGGCCGACTGGGGCATCGATTATCTGAAATATGACCTGTGCGGACTGCGCGACATGATGAAAGCCGCACCGTCGCCGGAAGCCGCGCACAAGCTGATGGTGGATTCCTACATCAAGATGCGCGATGCGCTGCGCAAGACGGGGCGCCCGATCGTTTACAGCCTGTGCCAGTACGGTAATGACGCGGTGTGGCGCTGGGGCGCCGACGTGGGCGGCAACCTGTGGCGCACGACCGGCGACATCAGCGACCGCTACGCGCGCATGGAGACGATCGGCTTCAGCCAGGCGGGACTGGCCAGGTTCGCCGGCCCGGGACACTGGAACGATCCTGACATGCTCGAGGTCGGCAACGGCGGCATGAACACGGAGGAGTACCGCACCCACATGAGCCTGTGGGCCATTCTGGCGGCGCCGCTGCTGGCCGGCAACGACCTGACCAAAATGTCGCCCGATACCATCGCGCTGCTGACCAATAAGGAAGTGATCGCGATTGACCAGGACCCGGCGGGCATGCAGGGCGACCGCGTCTGGGCCGAGGGATCGATGGAGATTTGGGCGCGTCCCCTGGCCGATGGCTCGAAGGCGGTGGGCCTGTTCAACCGGCATCCACAGCCGATCCAGATGGAGGTGAAGTTCAAGGACGTGGGCTTCGCCGGAAAGCCGAAGGTCCGCGAAGTGTGGGCCGCGAAAGACCTGGGCGCGCTGGAGAGTTTTTCGGCGCGAGTACCGGCGCACGGCGTAGTGCTCTTGCGCGTGTCGAAGTAGCTCGTGCAGTGTGCTGTAGTTTCAGGTTTCCAGTTTCACGTTTCGAAATGCATTCGAATCGGCCCGCGGCGTTCTCTTTGACGCGAACGGCGTTGGCAGATAAGGTCGGTCAGCGGCGGGGGCCGCAAAGACGCGAGGGCTGGTCCTTTCTCCTATGCAACTCACCGCGATTGACTGGCTGATTATGGCGGTGTACTTCGCCTTTGTGCTCGGCATCGGCGTGGTGCTGCGCCGTTACACCAAGACGAGCACCGACTTCTTTCTGGCGGGTCGGTCGATTCCCGCGTGGGTGGCGGGCCTGGCGTTTCTCTCCGCAAATCTTGGCGCGCAGGAAGTGATCGGTATGGCGGCGAGCGGCGCCAAGTACGGTATCGCCACCAGCCACTTCTATTGGATCGGCGCCATCCCCGCGATGGTGTTCGTTGGCATCTTCATGATGCCGTTCTACTACGGCTCGCGCGCGCGCTCGGTGCCCGAGTATCTGCGCCTGCGCTTCGATGAAAAAACGCGCGCGCTGAACGCGATCTCGTTCGCGGTGATGACGGTGTTTTCCTCGGGCATCTCGATGTATGCCATGGCGAAGCTGATCCAGACGCTGCGCGTGCTGGATGCGCCGTTCGCGCGCATGGGGATTGATCCGGGCTGGATTTTTCACGTAGGCATCATCGTCTCAGCGGTGGTTGTGCTCTGCTACATCCTGCTGGGCGGGCTGAGCAGCGCGATCTACAACGAAGTGCTGCAGTTCTTTCTGATCGTGGCCGGATTGCTGCCGCTGGTGTTCCTCGGGCTGAAGAACGTGGGGGGTTGGGAGGGCATCAAGGCGAAGCTTGATGCAGGCTACGTGCACTCGTGGGCGGGCTTCGGCAGTGCTTCCACCAACCGCATGGGCGTGGAGTGGTTCGGATTGGCCATGGGCCTGGGATTCGTGCTCTCGTTCGGCTACTGGTGCACCGATTTCCTCGTGGTGCAGCGCGCCATGGCGGCCGACTCGATGCGCTCGGCGCGGCGCACGCCGCTCATCGCAGCCGTGCCGAAGATGCTGTTTCCGTTCATCGTGATCTTGCCGGGGTTGATCGCAATCTCGCTGCCCGGCACACGCATGGTACCGGTGTTGATGTCGGCGGGCACGGCGCCGGCGCAGGCCGGCGTGCAGCGTGCGCTATCGCAGGGTGCGCCCATCTACCAGTCGCAGGGACTGATCCCGCCGAAAATGGAAGCCGGTGCGCCGGTCGTAGACAAAAACGGTAACGTGCAGCTCGATTATGATCTGGCGCTGCCCAACATGCTGCTGCACTACTTCCCTACCGGCATCCTCGGGCTCGGACTGACGGCGCTGCTGGCCAGCTTCATGTCGGGCATGGCGGGCAACGTGACCGCCTTCAACACCGTTTGGACCTATGACATCTACCAGTCGTACATGCGCAAGGGCGCGAGCGACCAGCACTACTTGTGGATGGGGCGGATGGCGACGGTGTGGGGCATTGCGCTGAGCGTGGGTGCCGCATACATGGCCAGCCGGTTCAACAACATCATGGACATGCTGCAGCTGGTGTTCGCCTTCGTGAACGCGCCGCTGTTTGCCACGTTCCTGCTCGGCATGTTCTGGAAGCGAACCACCGGGCACGGCGCGTTCAGCGGACTGCTGGCGGGAACGGCTGCGGCGGCGATTCATCACGGGCTCACGCTGCCGGCGGGCGCCGCGCCGGGAGTGAAGGGCGGATGGTTGGGCGCGGTGCACATCTATCCGAGCGAGATGGCGCAGAATTTTTGGGCGGCGATTTTCGCCTTTACCGCGTGCTTCCTGGTGACAATTGCTGTGAGCGTGGTGACCGCGCCGCGCAAAGACGACGAATTGCGCGGGCTCGTCTATTCCCTCACGCCAAGGCCCGAGGAGCACGACCTCCACTGGTGGCAGAAGCCGGCCACGCTGGCGGTGGCGGTGCTGGCTGCGACGATGCTTTTAAACATTGTTTTCTGGTAGCTCATGGATATGGGAATCGACATTCGACTGCCGATTGGCATGCTGTTCACCGCGCTGGGTGGGATCCTCGTGGTGTTCGGCGCCCTCAGCGACAGCGCGCTCTACCAGCGCTCGCTGGGCATCAACGTGAACCTGGGGTGGGGCGCGGTGCTGCTGGCGTTTGGCATTGTGATGCTGGTGCTCGGTCGGGCCGCGGGCGCGCCGCGCCCTCACTCCACCACGCCAAAACCGGGCCCGGCGGGGACCCCCCGCGCCGGGGAGCAGACGCGTGCCACCGGCTCCAACTGACGCCCCCCTGGCCGGCGTTGACCTGGCGCAGAGTTTTCGCCGGCGATTCGGCGCCGACCCTGTGGTATTTCGCTCGCCCGGGCGCGTGAACCTGATCGGCGAGCACACCGATTACAACGACGGCTTCGTGATGCCGGCGGCGATCGAGTTTTCTTGCCGCGCCGCCGCCGCGCCGAGAAGCGATCGCACGCTGGCGGTCCATTCGCACAATTTTCAGGAGACATTCGAGTTCAGCCTGGACGATCCGCATCCCGCGGCGGCACGGCGATGGAGCGACTACGTTTTCGGCGTCGCTGTGATGCTGGAGCGCGCGGGCCATCGCCTGCGCGGCGCCAACCTGCTGGTCAGCGGCGACGTCCCGCTGGGCGCGGGGCTGAGTTCGTCGGCGGCGATCGAAGTCGCGACCGCGCTTGCGTTACTGCGAGTGAGCGGGACTGAGCTGGGTCGCACCGAGATTGCGCGCATCTGCCAGCGGGCGGAGAACGAGTTTGTGGGCGCCCGCTGCGGCATTATGGACCAGTTCATCGCTTGCCATGGCCGCGCCGAACACGCCCTGATGCTCGACTGCCGCACGCTCGAGTTCCGCCTGCTGCCTGTGCCGGAAGGCGTGCGGATGGTGATCGCCAACACCATGGTGAAGCACCAGATTGCCGGCGGCGAATACAATCGCCGGCGCGCCGAGTGCGAAGAAGGTGTGCGGCGGCTGGCCGAGGTTCGGCCGGAAATCCGCGCCCTGCGCGATGTTTCGCCGGACGAGCTGGAGCGCGAGCGGGGGCGGCTTCCCCAGCTCGTCTATCGGCGCTGCCGTCATGTGCTCACCGAGAATGCGCGCGTCGAGGCCGCGGCGGCCGCCATGGAGCGCGGCGACGTGAATGCGCTCGGCCCGCTGATGGCCGAGTCGCATCGCAGCCTGCGCGACGACTACGAGGTGAGCGCGCCCGAACTCGACCTGATGGTGGAACTGGCGTTGAAGCAGGACGGGGTCCTGGGATCGCGGATGACCGGCGGTGGTTTTGGCGGTTGCACGATCAGCCTGGTGGAATCGGGCGGCGTGGAGAGCTTTTGCCGGGAGGTCGCGGCGGCCTACGCGCGCGAAACGGGGAAGCACCCGGAAATTTATGTTTCGGCGGCGGCGCAGGGGGCGGGACGGAGCGAGTGAATTCGGCGCGCCCGGACCGGGCGCCGCCCGGGCCCGCGGACGAGATTGTGCTGGGAGTAGGGATGCTTCGACCCGCGCTTCGCGCTTGCTCAGCATGGCTGGATGGGTAGCAGGTGCGCGGACGAGGGCGTCCGCGCCACGCGCGCGACAATGGACCTGAAGAACACACCGCATCGGCGCTTCAACCCGCTCACGCGCGAGTGGGTGCTGGTGTCACCGCACCGCACGGTCCGGCCGTGGACCGGGCAAGTGGAGCAGCCGCCGGAGGCGAAGGTCCTGCGGTACGACCCTGAGTGCTATCTATGCCCGGGCAATGCGCGGCACGGTGGCGCACGCACTCCAAGCTACGAGGGCACATTCGTCTTCGACAACGATTACCCGGCCATGCTGCCTGAGACCGGCGACGCAGCGCTCGATCGGGACGGATTGATGGTGGCACGCGCCGAGCGCGGGTTGTGCCGTGTGCTGTGTTTTTCACCGCGTCACGATCTGACGGTTGCGACCTTGAGCACGGAAGATCTGCGGCGCGTGGTGCAGGTGTGGACGGAGCAGTATCGCGAGATCGGCGAGCTGCCGTGGGCGCGGTACGTGCTCATCTTCGAGAACCGCGGCGTGATGATGGGCGCGAGCAATCCGCATCCGCACTGCCAGATCTGGGCGAACGCGACGCTGCCGAACGAAGCGGCGGCTGAGCAGGCCGCGCAACTGCAGCACATGCAGACGCGGCGCTCGTGCCTGCTGTGTGATTACCTGCGGCTCGAGCAGACGCAGCGCGAGCGCCTGGTGTGCGAAAACCAGAGCTTCGCGGCGCTGGTGCCGTTTTGGGCGGTGTGGCCGTTCGAGATCATGGTGATCAGCAAGCGGCACACCGGCGGCATGGACGATCTGGGCGCGGGCGAGCGCGATGCGCTGGCCGACATCCTGCAGCAGGTCACGCGGCGCTACGACAATCTCTTTGGCGTCACGGTCCCCTACTCGATGGGTTTCCATCAGCGGCCCACGGACGGCGAGCCGCATCCGGAGTGGCATTTTCACGCGCACTACTATCCGCCGCTTCTGCGCTCGGCGACCGTGCGGAAGTGGATGGTGGGATACGAAATGCTGGGCTCGCCGCAGCGCGACCTGACGCCGGAAGTGGCGGCGGAGCGGCTGCGAACCACCTGACGCAAAAGGAAAAAGTAAAAAGGCAGACCGCTCTCGAAACGCAGCCCTTTTTTTCGCCTTTTGCCGCTTCAAGGCTTCCCTGCGCCGGCAGCCGCCCTCACGCGTTCCAACGCGCCGCTCTTGGCGGCGGCGTAGATCGCTTCTACAACGGCGACGCTGCGGCGCCCTTCATGTCCATCGCAGCGCGGCGGGCGATTGTCACGGACGGCTTCCAGAAAATCTTCGAGTGCGGCTTTGTGTCCGCGAATGTCGGAGACGACGGGAGAGGTTGCGCTCGGGTTGGCGTCGGCCGATTCGCTGCTTATTTCAAAGCGCGGGCTGCCGAACCGCAAGTCGGCGGCGATGACGCGGTCGTTCTCGATGACCAGTGTGCCGTTGTCGCCGGAGATTTCGACGCAGCGCGGGTAGCCGGGGTAGATCGAAGTTGCCGCCTGCAAAATCCCCTGTGCGCCGGAGCGAAATTCCAGCAGGGCAGTGAGCGTGTCTTCGACTTCGATGTTGTGCAGCGCGGTGCGCGACTGTGCCTGGACGGTCGCGACGTCACCGAGCAGCCAGAGGACCAGATCAACGGTGTGGACTCCCTGGTTCATGAGCGCGCCGCCGCCGTCGAGCGCGCGGCGTCCCCGCCACTTCGAGCCGGAGTAGTACTCGGGCGGGCGGAACCATTTGACGCGCGCGTCCACCAGATGGATGCGGCCCAGGCCGCCGGAGGCAAGAAACTCACGGGCGCGCTTCAGCTCGGGCTTGAAGCGGTCCTGAAAAAAGACGCCGAGCTTCACGCCGGCTTGCGTTGCGGCGGAGATGAGCGCGTCGGCGCGGGCGACGCTGACGTCAATCGGCTTTTCGGTGAGGACGTGCAGGCCGCGGCGGGCGGCGGCGATGCCCTGCTCGGCGTGCAGCGCCGAAGGGCTGCCGATGGCGACCATGCTCATGGGGCGGTGCGACAGAAAACGATCGAAATCGAAATAGGCCGCGGCGCCGAATTCCTTCGCGAACGCCGGGACGCGCTCCGGGTTCGTGCCGAAGACGGCGGTGACTGGAATTCCAAGCGCCTGTGCGGCCTGCGCATGCGTCTGGCTGATGTTGCCGCCGCCGATGATGCCGAGAGAAACCATTTGCGATTTGTGATTTGTGATCTATGACGCGGCGCCGGCTTTGATCAACAGCTCGCGCATGCCGGCCCAGCTTTGCCGCGTGGATTCTTCCGGCGTGCCGGCGCCGCGCCAGTGCGTTTCGAGGCTCACGGCGAGACGGTAGCCGTCGCGTTTGAGCGCGCGGAACTGGCCAAGCCAGTCCACAAGGCCGCCATTCATCGGCGCCCAATCGCGCTCTCCGCCAGGTTTCTGGAGAACGTCTTTGCAGTGCACGTGTCCGATGCGGTCCTTGGGAAGCTTCTTGTATCCGTCGGGGAAAGGCAGGTCGCCAATCCGGGCCGCGTTGCCGGGGTCCCAGTTGAGCTTGAAGTTCGGCGAGCGGACTGCGTTGAGCGTTCGAACGGCTTCGTCGGCCGTGGCGGTGTTGCAGGCGTGCTCGTTTTCGAGAATGAGGATGACGCCCTTCTTGGCCGCTCTCTCGGCTGCTTCGTTGAGTTTGGCGTCCATGGCGGCGCGAAACGGCGCGGGGTCCTGGATGCGCCAGAAGTCGAAGCCGCGCAGGCGATCGGTGTTGAAGGCGCGGCATAGTTCGAGCGCGCGCTCCAGGACTTCGTCCTGTTGCTCGTAGGTAAAATCGGCGCCGAAGCGGTCTTTGGGGGCGTTCGAGGGCGGTGCGCCCCGGAAATCGCACTTGAACAGCGGCGAGGCAACGTCCGTGACGCGCAGTTTGTACTTCTCGAGCAGCGCGCGAGCCGAAGCGATCTCGGCGGCGTCGAGCAGCATGATGTTCTTGTTCCACAGCGTGCGCAGCTCGACCCACTCAAGGCCGAAGTCGCGCGCGATGATACTGAGGCCGCGATCGAAGTCCTGCGTGATCTCGTCGGAGATGACGGCGACACGGAAGTCGGATCTCATCGTTAGCTGACCTTGTAACCCAGCTTCTTTTCCAGATAGTCCTTGCTGGCCACCGCCGACTCGGCGGGCGTGTGGATGGGCGCGAGCTGGCCGTCGAGTTCCACGATGGCCCATCCGCGGAACCGCGCTTTCTTCAGCGCGGCAAAGACGCCCGGCAGGTCAACGCGCCCGCGGCCGAGTTCCACGAACTCGTAGTTCTTGCTGCTCCCCTCGCGCGGCGTGACGTCGTGCACATCCTTGATATGCAGGAAGAGCAGGCGGTCGTGGTAGCGCCCGATGGCTTCGGCGGGGTCGCCGCCGCCCTGCGCGTAGTGCGCAATGTCGAGCTCGAGCTTGACCCACCGCGGGTCAGCGAGCGCGAGCAGGCGGTCCACTTCCTCGGGGCGCTCCCCCATGCTGTTCATGTGGTTGTGGTACCCGAGCTGCACGCCCAGGTCGGCGGACTGCTTGGCGATTTCCGTCATCAAGCGGGCCAGGCGCTTGTAGTCGTCGAGTGTGGCGGCACGGTCTTTGGGCTTGGTGTCGGTGACCTGGAGATAGAGGCCGCCGGCGTCGTGCAGGAATTTTGCGTTCGCCACGTGCCTGGCGATTTCGTCTTTTTCGTCGGCCGTGTCGGCGCGCACGCCGCCCGAGGAGAGCGCGACAAACGTGAGCTTGTGCTTCTCCAGGTCGGCGCGCAGTGCGGCGGGATCGTTGTTGTACTCGGCGATGACGTTGGAGCGGATTTGAATGCCGGGATAGCCTGCCGCGGCGATCTCCCGCATTGCCTTGCGGTCGTCGCCGTTCCAGGTGATGGCGGCGTAACCGAAGCGAATGGCGCTTGGCCCCTTGGCAATCCGCTTCTGGAAATAGGAGAGGTCGAGCGGCGGGTAGAGCAGGCCGGGCGCGGCGTGCAGGCGCAAAGGAACAGCCGATGCGGCGGCGACCGCGCCGGCGCCGATGAGGAATTCGCGGCGGTTGAAGCGATTCATTGGGTGACCTCCGGGGCCAAAGCCCCGACTCTTGTGTCCTAAAGCGCGCGGCTGAAGCCGCCCTCCCCAAAAGTGATTTCTGTGTGCGGCGCCGCCCTTGGCTGTACGGCACGGTGAAACAACTACATTGGTCCTGAGCGCGCAGAATACGCGCGCTCAGGATGACCTCAAAGATCGAACGACCCGGAAACAGAGGTCAACGCAGCCGCTACGCCGGCTTCTTCACATGCTCGGCGAACACGATGCGCTGCCCGCTTTCAATCGCCTCGTTGCCGAGTGCAACGGCCACGCCGGAGATCCATCCCCACATCTCGTCGGCGCCGGGCTTCTTGTTGTTGCGCACGCAGTCAATAAACGAAGCGCACGCGAGATAGTCGGCGTTACCGCGCACGTCTTCGGGGACTGGCAATGGCGTTCCCTGCCCGCCGTATGGCTTTTCCGCGCGGAAGCTGGCCGTGGTGGTGACGCCGCGCTCCACCACGAGTTCCTGCGGGACGGCTGAGTTGGCGCCCTGCGCCGGCTCGTAATACGACATACCGTCGGCCTGCGTGAACACAATCGTGCCCCCCGTGCCGTACACCTTGATCTGCGCGCCTTCCAGGCGGTTGGTGGTAATCGCGCTGAAGAAGAGCGTGCGCCCGCCGGGATAGCGATAGACGACCTGCACGTTGTCAGCGACTTCGCGCCCGTCCTTCCAATAGTCGATGCCGCCGGCGCCGATGACCGACTCGGGCACGTCGCCGAAGACCTGGTTCGCAAGGTGGATGTGGTGTGTGCCGAGTTCGGCGAGAAGTCCGCCGGAAAACTCCTTGTACATGCGCCAGTTGAACAGGCGCTCGAGCTTGGGGTCCTTGGGATCGGGCACGGCGCGGCGCCAGTTGTTGTTGCGGTGCCAGTAAGCGTAAATCTGCGTGACCTGTCCGATCTTGCCGGCGCGAATCTGGCGCAGGCCTTCCTGGTACCAGGGCGCGTAGTGATATTGCAGCCCCACCTGGTAGAGCTTGCCGGTGCGGCGCACCGTGTGAACGACTTTGTCGCATTCGGCGACGGTCTTGGCCTGGTCTTTCTCACCGTAAACGTGGCGCCCGCTTTCGAGGGAGTCGGTGACGTGCGCTGCGTGGAACGAAAGCGGTGTCGCGATGACGATGGCGTCGAGATCTTTGGCTTCGAGCAGACGGCGGTAGTCGGCGAACCCCGGCGTGTCCTCGCCGGTGATCTTGCGGGCGGCGGCCAGGCGCGGCTCGTAGACGTCGCACAGCGCGCGGAACTTCACGCCGGGCACGCGCAGGAATGCGCGCATCAGTGCTGAGCCGCGGCTGCCCGGGCCGATGATGCCGAGGTTGACCTGATCAGACGGCGGAACGGCCGCGGCCGCTCCTGAAGATGCCGCCAGCGCGCCGGCGAGCGCGCCAGCCGATGTGCCGATGAATTCGCGACGATTGATCCGAAAGTGATCGTTCATTGCGGTTGCGTCCTTCCTGCATGTTTGCGTTCGTTCGAAGAAACGGCGGGCCCGGAGGCGCGCCACGGCAGCCCCGCCTCGGTGGGCCAGCGGAACGAATAGAACGCCGTGGAGTGCTCGGAGCCCGCGTCGCCGGTGATGAACAGCGCCCGCGCGCCGGGGATCGTTTTCAGCAGCGCGGCGCCGCGCTCGCGCCCCATGACGAACGTCGCGGTGGAGAGCGCGTCGCTGTCAGTGGCGCTGGGAGCGATGACGGTGGTCTGCATCATGCCCTGCACCGGCTCGCCGGTGCGTGGATCCATGATGTGGCAGTACATGCGCCCGCCGAGGCGGAAGAATTTCTCGTAGTTGCCCGACGTGGAAAGCGACTCGTCGCGCAGCAGGACGTCCGAGACAACGGCTTCGCGACGCTCGGGTTGCGAGATGTGCACCAGCCATCCGGCTTTGCCGGGCGGCGTTCCGATGGCGTAGAGCGTGCTGCCGCCGGCGTCAATGAGCGCGGCGGTAACGCCTGACTCGCGCAGCAGCGCGGCGGCGCGGTCCACGGCGTAGCCCTTGCCGATGCCGCCGGGATCGAGTTCCACACCGCGGCGGGCAAAGCGGACCGTACGCGCGGCCGGGTCGAGCGCGACCAGTTGCCAGCCGACTTTGGAGCGGGCGGCCGCGAGCGCTTCGGCGCTGGGATAGCTTCCCTGTCCGCGGAAAAATCCCCAGGCGCGCATGAGCGGCCCCACGGTGATGTCGAACGCGCCATCGCTCCGGCGGGAGAAGTCGAGGGAGCGCTGGAGTAGCGCGAAGACTTCAGGGTCCGTGGTAACGGATACGACCGCGGCATCGCGGTTGATGCGCGAGAGCTCGCTCGACGGGCGATAGTTGCTCAGCGCCTCCTCGATGCGCTCGACCTCGTCGAACGCGGCGTCGAAGTGAGCGGAGGCCTGCCGTGCGTCCGGCGCGTAGAGGTGGATGGTGAAGATGGTGCCCATCGCCGGGCGCGAGTCGGTGAAGAGCCGGGGCTGCTGCGCGTGGGCGAGCGTGGCCAGCGCGAGCGCCACGCATGCTATCCGAGTTGGTCTTCCTCGCAGCAACTGCATCCCTCGGGAACTAATGCCCCTGCGCGTTTTTGCCTTACAGCGGCGCGGCTGGAAGCCCCGCCATTCAAGGCCCGCTCAGCGTCCGCCGTCGGCCCCTGGGCCAATCGCTACCACAAAATAGCGCGCCGGCGTGGTGCCCACGTTCTTAATGCCGTGCTCGTCGCCCGACTCGACGAATCCAATGGAGCCTGGTCCGAGCCGCTGCGCTCTTCCGTTGATGGTGAGTTCGGTTTCGCCTTCGCGGATGAGCCACATCTCGCTGTGCACGTGGTGGTGCGCGGCGTGCGGCATCCCTCCCGGTGGCAGTACGGTGGCGTGCACCTCGACCGGCTCGCCGGTCTTCAGCTTGCCCTTGAAGACGGCGCGCGTCTCCGAGCCATTGGCGTTCTTCTTCACCGGAAGCTCATCGTAAGGAAACGTGGCGGAGGGCAGCGCGCTGGCGGTTCCCTGCTGCGCCCACGCCTTGAGGACGAACGCGCCCGGCAGCAACGAGCAGAGCGCGCGACGGGTGATTGGCATGTGGTTCTCCTTGCTGTGCACATCCCCGGCCGGCAACGGCCGGTGGCGGCGTTCACGCACTACACAAAATCCTTCGCTTCGCTCAGGATGATGCTCCTGAGGTTTGACCGGAGACGCGGCAAGCCACGTCTCTACGAAAAACTTCTAAACACCCATGCGCGGCTTTTCGCGACGCACAAAAATGTTGTCCTGCACCGGCTCGGCATCGCACTCCAGCGCGATCGTGGTGACCGGCGAATCCGGCGGGTCGTGCGGCAGGCCGGTGATGCGAACGCGGTACGGGTCCTGCTCGAACTTGAGCGGCTGGCCGGTGGCGAACATGCGCGCCGATTTCACCTTGACACGCATGCCGCAGATGGCGGCGACCTCGTGAGGCCACCAGTAAAAGTGCGCGAACAGCGTGTCGCCGTTGCGGGTGAAGCTGGCGGTGTGGCTCCGCGAAGGCTGGGCGGGCTGCGTGTCGTAGATGGTGCCGCCATTGCGCTGCATCCAGCGGCCGACTTCGGTCAGGATGCGGACTGATTCTTCCGGAATCGAGCCGTCGGGCTTGGGCCCGATATTCAGCAGGTAGTTGCCGCCGCCGTGCGCGCACGTGATGAGGTTGCGAATCACGGTGCGCGGGGACTTCCAGTTGTCGTCCACGTCGTGGTAGCCCCCCGGAATGCCCTCGTTCTCCATGACCCACTCGTGGCGTCCGATAATGCTGTACAGCCCCCAGTGAATGAACATGCCGAAGCGAGCGGCGTGCCACCACGCCATGCGGCGTTCGCGATCGGCCTGCTCGGCAGCCGACGCTGGTTGCGTAGCCGTGGTGGGTTGTTCAGAAGCCAGCTGCGCGCTTGCGGGCAGCGCCGTCAGCGCGGCGGCGGAAGCGGCGCCTGCCAACAGGTCGCGGCGCGTCAGGCCGTTGGTCGGTTGCATCGTGTTCTCCATCGAGTTTCTAGCTTCTCGTTTCTGGAAACTGAAAACTGGTCTTCATGCTTCGAGCTTGAAAATCCTGTCCATGAGCAGCCACTTCTCGCCGGGACGCGCCTGCGGCAGCGGCTTCTGGAACTTCCACATCAGCTGTTCCCAGTCCTGAACTTTTTGATTGGCGGCGTCGGCTTTCGCTTTGGCTTCGAAAGAAAATCCCGGGCCGACTTCCATGATCATGAACATGCGCGTGCCGAGCAGGTAGATTTCCATGTCCTCGATGCCGGACTCGCGGATGCTGCGCGTGATCTCCGGCCAGATTTTTTCGTGGTGGCGCTTGTACTCGGCGATCAGCGCCGGGTCGTCCTGCAAATCGAGCGTCAGGCAGTAGCGGCGGTTCATGGGCGCACCTCGGCGGCAGCGCCGCCGGCCAGACCGGCAGGGCGATGGCCGGCAACGGCGAAGTAGAGAATGTAAACGTAGCAGACAAGCGGCACGATGAATGCCGTCTGGATGTTGGTCGCGTCGGAGATGCGGCCCATGATCGCCGGGAAGAGCGCGCCGCCGATGATGGCCATGACCATGAAGGACGATCCGCGCTTGGTGTGCGCGCCCAGGTCCTTGATGCCGAGCGCGAAGATGGTCGGGAACATGATCGAGTGGAACAAGCCGATCAGCACCACGGCCCACACCGGCACGATGCCGCTGGCGATCAGAGCGACGCCGGCGCACAGCACGCATCCGGCGGCGAAGATGGCGAGCAGGCGCGCTGGCGCAACCGCCTTCATGATGGCGGAGCCGGCGAATCGGCCCAGCATGAATCCGAGCTGATGCCCGAGCAGGTAGTAGGCGGCCACCTTCGCGGCCATTCCCGGCACAGCGTGCTGCGCGAAGCGGATGACGAAGCTGGCCACTCCGACCTGCGCGCCCACATAGAAGAACTGCGCGATCACGCCTTTCACCAGGTGCTTGTGGGCAAAGATGCTGCCGGTGGGCGCGTCGGAATGGACCGTGTCAGTCTTTTCGGACACTTCCGGCAGCCGGGCCATTGCGATGAGCACGCCAACGAAGACGAAAATTCCCGCGATCAGCAGATAGGGCAGCTTCACCGTGCTGGCTTCGGCCGCGCGATACGCCTGCAGTTCCGCGGCGGACATGGCCGCGATCTGCGCCGGCGTGTATTCCACGCCGGTGAGAATGAGCGCGCGGCCGAGCAACGGCGAGACAACGGCTCCGACCGAGTTGAACGACTGCGCGAAGTTCAGGCGGCGTTCCGAGCTGGCCCCCGGGCCGAGAATCGTGACGTAAGGATTGGCGCCGACTTCCAGAAAACTTTGCCCGCAGGCCATCACGAAGAGCGCGAAGAGGAAAAAGTCATAAACGCCGGCCGAGGACGCGGGCACGAAAAGCACGGCGCCGGCCGCGCACAACCCAAGTCCGGCGAGGATGCCACGCTTGTAACCGATGCGCTCCATCAGCCACCCGGCTGGAAACGCGGCGACGAAGTATCCGCCGAAGAAGGCCACCTGAATGAATGAGGACTGAAAGTCGGTCAGGCCGAAAGCCTTCTTCAGGTGCGGGATCAGAATGTCATTCAAATTGACGCCGAACGCCCACAGGAAAAACAGGCTGGTGATGAGCACCAGCGGCAGCGCGAAGCGCGGTTCGGTGAGTGGCGCGGAAGCCTTCGCGGGTTGCGGTGCGGCCATTCGTTTCTCCTAGGTGAGGGCGCGGTCCAGGTGCACGTATCCGCCGTCCACGAACACGTGCTGGCCGGTGATGTGTCCGGCCTGGCTGGAGATCAGGAACAGGACCATGGCAGCGATTTCGGCGGCGGTGGTCATGCGCTTTTCCAGCGGAATCTTGGCAACAATGCCGCGAAGTTTCGCTTCGGGATCGGGAAACGTCTTGAGCCACTGCTGGTAAAGCGGCGTCATGACTTCGGCCGGGACAACGGCGTTGACGCGGATGCCGTAGGGCAGAAGTTCGGCGGCCCACTCGCGCGTGAGGGCGAGGATGGCGCCTTTGGCCGAGGCGTAGCCGCTGGTGTTGCCCTGACCGGTCATGGCGACCTTGGATCCGACGTTCACGATGGCGCCGCGCGCCTGCTTGAGTGCGGGCAGCGCGTAGTGCGCCATGTTGTAGTAGTGCAGCAGGTTGCGCTCGAGCGAGGCGACGTAGTCGCGCGGCGAGCCGCGCTCCAGGCCGACGCCGTCGTTCACGCCGGCATTGTTGATGAGCGCGTCCAGACGGCCGCACGTATTGAGCGCGAGTTCGACGGCGCGCTGGCAGTTCTCGGCGGCAGCGAGCTCGACGGCGACCACCTGGCTGGTCTGGCCCTGGCCGCGCAACTCGGCCTGCAGCTCGCGCGCGGCGTCGGTGTCGCGGTCCACGATGACCGGCACGGCGCCTTCCTGCGCCAGCGCGCGCACCACCGCGGCGCCGATTCCCTTCGCGCCTCCGGTCACAAGCGCAACCTTATCTTTGAGCCGCAGGTCCATTGATCAGTCACCCATGTTCAGCGACTTATTCGTCAGTAGACTCATGCGTCGGTGGACTCATGCGTCAGTTGGCGGGGCCTTCGACTGCGGCCAGATGGCCGGCCGGCAGTCCGTAAAATCGGACGGCGTTCCCGCCGAAGATACCTTCACGCTGTGCCAGCGGCAACGGCGCAACGTAATCGGCGATAAGCTTCTTCACCTGCGAGTAGCTGGCTGCGAGCAGGCACACCGGCCAGTCGGAGCCGAACATGAGCCGGCCGGCGCCGAAGGCGTCGAAGACGACGTCGAGATACGGCGTGAAGTCGCCGGGGCGCCAGGTCTTCCAGCTGGCCTCGGTGACCAGGCCGGAAAGCTTGCAGAAAACTTCCGGGCTGCTCGCGAGGCGTTGGATGCCGCTCTGCCAGTCAGCGAATTCGCCCGGGCCGCGCTGCCACTTCGCGATGGCCGGCTTGGCAATGTGGTCGAGCACGAAGCGCTGGCCGGGACACGCGGCGACGAAGTCGATGGCGGCGGGAAGCTGGTTGGCGTAGATCAGGATGTCATAAGTAAAGTTGTGCTGGCGCAGGGTGCGCACGCCAGCCAGAAAGTCAGGGCGCAGGAGAAACCGCCGATCGGGTTCGGCCTGCACAATGTGGCGAAAGCCGCGCAGCTTCGGTTTACGCGCGTAGTGCTCCAGCCGCTCGGCCAGGCGCGGCGAGCGCAGATCGGTCCAGCCGACGACGCCGGTGATGGCCACATTTTTCGCCGCCAGGTCGAGCAGAAAATCGGTTTCGGCTTCGGACTGGTCGGCTTGGACGGCGATGCACGCGTCAACGCCGCCCGACGCCATCTCGCGCGTTAACTCAGCGGGCAGGAAGTCGCGGCGCAACACTTGCATGTCTTCGGTGATCCAGGAGTCCCTGACGGGATCGAAGCGCCAGAAGTGCTGGTGCGAATCAATGGTCATGGCTGAGCCGGTATGCCGCGAGGTCGCCCGTCACCCGCGGAGGTTGAAGAAGCCTCCGTCAATGGGATAGTCGGTGCCGGTGATGAACGATGCTTCGTCGGAGCAGAGGAACAGCGCCAGCGAGGCGACCTCTTCGGGCGCGGCCATGCGTCCGACCGGCTGCGACTGCGCCAGTTTGCTCAGCATCTCCTGCTCCTGCCCCGGGTAGTTCTTGCGCACGAAACCTTCGACGAAGGGCGTGAGCACGCGCGCCGGCGAGATGCAGTTGCAGCGGATGTTGTCCTTCAGGTAGTCCTTCGCCACCGAGAGCGTCATGGAAACGACCGCGCCCTTGCTCATCGAGTAGGCGAACCGCTCGGGGAGCCCGGCGGTGGCCGCGATAGAGGCCAGGTTCAGGATGACGCCGCCGCCGTTGGAGCGCATGTGCTCCACGCAGGCGTGCATGCAGTTGTACACGCCCTTCACGTTGACCCGAAAAACGCGATCGAAATCGGGCTCAGCCGTCTGGTGCAGCGTGCCGACATGGGCGATGCCGGCGTTGTTCACCAGGATGTGGATGTGCTCGCGCGCCGAGATCTGGCGAAACACGCTGTTCACCTGCTGCTGATCAGAGACATCGCAGGCGTAAACGCAGACGTCGCCGCCGGCGCCGCGGATTTCCGCGGCCACCTCCTCGGCGTGCTGGCGGTCGAGGTCGAGGATGCGCACGCGCCCGCCGTGCGCCGCAAAGCTGAGCGCGATGGCGCGCCCGATGCCGCTGGCGCCGCCGGTGACGACCACCACTTTGCCGTCGAGGCGGAAGCTGCCCGCGTTGTTGCCGTTCGTGCTCAGAGCGAGACACCTCGCTTCCAGGGAATGAAGTCGTCCTGGCGGAGCTGCTCCGCCTTGGTTTGCACTTCGCCGGACGCCACCTTGACGACGAAGTCGAGGATCTGTTCGCCCGCCTGCTCCACCGTCGCTTCGCCCGCGACGACCGCGCCGGTGTCCACGTCAATGATGTCGGCCATGCGCTCGGCGAGCGACGAGTTGGTGGCGATCTTCACCACCGGCGCGATCGGATTGCCGGTGGGCGTGCCGAGCCCGGTTGTGAAAAGCACCACGCTCGAGCCGGCGCCAACCTGCGCGGTGACGCACTCCACATCGTTGCCGGGCGTGCACAGCAGATTGAGGCCGGACGTCGTGCAGTACTCGGGATAGTCGAGCACCGCGGTGACCGGCGACGAGCCGCCCTTGCGCGCGGCGCCGGCTGACTTCATGGCGTCGGTGATCAGTCCGTCGCGGACGTTGCCGGGCGAGGGATTCATGTCAAACCCGGCGCGGACGGCTTTCGCGCGCGCGGCGTAGTCGCGCATGAGCTGAATGAACCGGTCGGCAACCGCGTCGCTGGTGGCGCGGTCAATCAGCTCCTGCTCAACGCCGCAGAGTTCGGGAAACTCGGCCAGGATCGTGCGGCCGCCCAGCGCGGCAATCACGTCAGAGACGTGGCCGATGGCCGGGTTGGCGGAGATTCCGGAGAAGCCGTCGGAGCCGCCGCACTTGAGCGCCACGCAAAGGTCTGAGAGCGGCGCCGGCTGGCGGCGGAGCTGGTCGGCTTCGGCGAGCGCGACGAAGGTGCGCCGGATGGCTTCGTCGAGCATGGCGGCTTCCGACTTGCTCTGCTGCTGCTCCAGCACGATCAAGGGCTTGGAAAAATGCGGATCGCGCTTTGCGATTTCCGCCTGGAGGATCTCCACTTGCGAGTGCTGGCAGCCCAGGCTGAGCACAGTGGCGCCCGCGACGTTGGGATGGTGCAGGTATCCGGCGATGAGCGCGCACAGGTTGTTGGTGTCCTCGCGCGTCCCGCCGCAGCCGCCTTCGTGCATCAGGAACTTGATGCCGTCCAGGTGCGGGAACAGCCGGGGCGCTCGCGCGCCTTCCACGGCCGCGCTTAACTCGAACGCCTTCACCTGGCTGAGCTTGCCCTCGCGGTAGAGCTTCGCCATCTCCGCCACGCGCCGGCGATACGGCTGCGGCGCGGCGAACCCGAGCTCTTCCTCGAAGGCCTGCTTGAGCACCGCGATGTTGCGGTTCTCGCAGAAGACCAGCGGCACAACGAGCCAGTAGTTGCGCGTGCCCACCTGACCATCCGCGCGGCGGTATCCGTGGAACTTGCTCGAGGCCCAGCGCGACACGTCGGGCGCCTTCCAGTGAATCGCCTTCGACTTCTGGTGAAACGCATCCGCCTCGTGGTGCAGGTTGCGGGTCGTAATGGCCTCGCCGCGGCGAATGGGCTGCATCGCCTTTCCGACAAGAACGCCGTACATGATCACACGATCGCCGACGGCCAGGTCCTGGGTGGCGAACTTGTGCTTGGCCGGGACATCGGAAACCAGCGTGTACTCGGCGCCGTCGAAGCCCACCGACTCGCCTGTGCGCAGGCTGGAGAGCGCAATGAGCACGTTGTCCCGCGGATCGAGCTGCAACACCTTGGCCGGCATGGTTGGGGTACTCGCCTTGATGGCCAATAGTGTATGCATTTCGGCGCGTCTCAGAAACGCTTCACGCGGCAGCGCGTGTCCGCGCGGAAGCGGTCGAGCGGCACATCGCGCAGCCGAAACGGGCGGCGCCTCAGGCAAGACGCACGCCGCGCTTCCGCCGCGAAGACCCGGGCAGGAGGGCAGCCTGTCCGAAGTAAGCAGAAAGCCGGAGGCGGCCGATGCAAGCCGCCTCCGGGACACAGCGTTTAGAACTGGAACCGCAGACCGAACTGCAACTGCCGCGGCGTGGTGCCCTGCGCGAGCGAGGTAATTCTGCCCGCGCCGGTCGCCATCGTCGTGGCGTTGGTATTCACCACCAGGTTGTTGTTGCCCGTCGGCTTGGGCACGTCGTAGTTCTGGATGTTGAACACGTTGAACGCTTCAAAGCGAAGCTGCAGACTCATGCCTTCGCGATGCAGGGGCAGCGTCTTGAACATGGAGAAGTCCATGTTGGTGACGTGCGGCCCGCGGAAAGCGTTCTTGCCCAAATTGCCGAACGCGCCCGACGGAATACCGAACGCGCAGGTGTTGAACCAGCTGGCCACCGTGTGCGTAGCGTCAGCCGCCTTGCCGCCCTGCGAGATGGTCTTCTGGCAGAGCGGGTCGGGATTGGCCGCCACCGGACCGGCAGCGAACGGATCGGCGATCAGGTTCGGACGCAGATACGTTCCCGGTCCCGCTGGCGCGCTGCCGCGGATGTTGGCCAGGTCGCCGGTGATCTGCAGGTTGTACGGCTGTCCGGAGCGGACCTGGAAAATGGAGTTCGCCTGCCAGTCGCCGAGCAGCCAGGCCAGCGGCCCGCTGTTGAGGAACCGCTTGCCGTGGCCGGCCGGCAGGTCGTACATCGTCGCCCACGAGACAAAGTGCGGAATGTCGTAGCCGGAGACACCACGTGCCGTGTTGAAGTCGTAGAAGTTCTGCACGGTCGAGCCGCCGCCCACGCCGTTTTCCACGTTGAAGTAACCGCTGGAAACGTCAGTGGACTTGCTCCAGGTGTACGACAGCAGCGAGAACAGCCCGTTGGAGAAACGCTTCTGGAAGCGCGTCTGCAAAGCGTTGTAGTGGGCGAAGCCGATGCTGCGGGTGTAGGCCAGTCCGGCCGAGACCCAGGGCATCTGCCGCGCCGCGTCCACCGTTGCCGTGGGCGTGCCGTTGGGAAAGGCCTGATTGGCCGAGTTCGCCTGGCCGGTGTACGGCAGGCGTCCGCTCTTGCTGCCGACGTACGCGGCTGAAACCATCATGGTTGAAGTCAGCTCGCGCTGCAGTTCGAAGTTCCACTCCTGCGCGTAACCGTCACGATAGTGGGCCGGATCGTCGAAGAAGTTGTTGTTGGGTACCCACGGCTGGCCGGTCGCGCCCGAGTACGACGGCAGCGGCGTGGCAAAGCCGCGTCCCTGCTGCGTGATCAGGTCAACCGCGGTGCCGTTGGTGAAGGCGCAGGCCCCTCCGTTGGTGCAGGCGTTGGCCGAGCCGCTGAACGCAGTGGCGTCGGGCCACACGGCCGCTTCCAGGTCGTTCTGCGCGTACTGGCTGCGCGCGGTGAGTGAATCCCAGTAGAGACCGTAGCCGCCGCGCATGACGGTCTTGGGCGTGATTTGCCACGCCAGACCTACCCGCGGGCCCCAGTTGTCTTTGATCGGAGGCGGGGCGAAGAACGGCTTGCCTGCCGCCACCACGTTGGCCCGGTGCGGATCGTTCAGGAAAGCGTCGGGCAGACATGGCGCCGAGCCGACCTTGCTGCACACATCGGGCAGCTGCGTTGCCCCGACGATGTAGAGCTGCCGCGCGATGTCGAGCGAGTTCCACAGTCGGCCATCGAGCGTGTGCGGCTGCGTCACGTAGTCGTACCGCAGGCCGTAGGTCAGCGTGATGCGCGGGGTGATGCGCCACTCGTCCTGCAGGTAGGCGGCCCACGACGCGTATCCGAACTTCACCGGCCCGCCGTGCAGGATGGGCAGCTGCGCCTGGAACGAGCTGGGGAAGCCCAGCAGCGCCGAGGCAAGCGAAAGTCCCGTTGTGCTGGCGCATTGGACCCCGGCCACCGTGATCGTCGAAGACGAGCAGGCGGTCTGCGCGTCGGAGAACGTGTAGGTCTGAAAGGTGTTCAACTGGATGCGTTTCGCGTTGATGAACCAGAAGCCGGTCTTGATGTTGTGACGCCCACGCAGCCAGCTCAGGTTCGGGTTCACGCTCCAGCTCGGGTTCTCGCGCGGCGCCGGGCCGCGGATGCCGAAGTTGTTGTTGCCGCCATTGGTCCAGTTCGAAAGCGCGACCAGCAGGCCGTGATACTTGTCCACGTCCTTGAATCCGGCCGTGTTCAGCGGATCGAGGCCGGCAGGATGGTCGTTCTGCTGGCCGGCATCCACCGCCGGACGGCCGGCGTACCCGCCGCGAACATCGAGGATCAGGTTCGGATTGAAGATGTGCGTCCAGCCGCCACCGTAGTTGCGGCCCTGCGATCCGCCGCCGGTAGAACCCACGGTGCCGATTGGCGTCAGGATCGTGTTGCGCTGCTCCGTGTAACGGAAGAAACCGTTGTCGCGGTCGTTGAACTTGTGGTCCACGCGCGCGGTGTAGCCGTTCGAGTTGTTCAGGGTCGGCCGCGAACGTACGAAATTGTTATTGCCGGCCGGGTCCACAAAGTTGGGGACGGCCGAGTAGGTCTGGAAGAACTTCTGCATCGCCGGATTGATCAGCGCGGCGGGAAGCTTGTTGCAGATGACGCCCACGTTCTGCGCCTGCTGCTTGGTCACCGGATCCACCGGAAGCGGATTGCCGGCCGCGTCGCAGCGGAACGCGTCGCGGATGAAGTTGGTGCCCGACGCCCGCGACGAGAACGGATTGTAGATCTGTCTGCGGAACGCCGAAGTGGTATTGGTAAAGTCGCCGGCCAGCTCCGCGGCCGTGGGAACATAGGACTGCGCCAGGTCGGCCTGGCTGAAACGCCAGCCGTCGTATCCGCCGGAGAAGAACGTCTTGTTTTTGATGATCGGGCCGCTGATCACGGCGCCGAATTGGTTCTGGTGGAATGGCGCCGGCCCGCTCACCGGAGTCGTCGCGAAGTTCGCCGGCGCAACCTTCGGGCAGCGCGGCGCGCTGCACACCGCGTCAGTGATCGAGTTGCGCGCGTCGAAGAAGTTGCTGCGCACGTACTCGAAGGCCGAGCCGTGGAAAGCGTTGCCGCCGCTCTTGGAGACCAGGTTCACCACGCCGCCCGTGGCGCCGCCGTATTCGGCCTTGGCGTCGTGACCCACGACCTTGAACTCCTGCACCGCATCGACGTTGGGGATGAGGATGTATGTCGGTCCGCGGATGTTGGTGTTGATGATTCCGTCGTAGAAGTAGAGCTTGGAGCGGTTCGCCTGGCCATGGAACGAACCGTCGGAGAAGCCCGACCCCGGAATGCCGACGTTGCCTTCACAACAGCCCACGCTGTTGTTCTGCGAGGTGGAAACCGGTGTCACGCCCGGTGTGAGCGTGAGCAGCTGCGTGAAGTTGCGCCCGTTCAGCGGCAGGTCGTTCACGACCTTCTGGTCGATGACCGTTCCCAGCTCCGTGGTGGTAGCGTCTACCAGCGCCGCCTCGGCGGTGACCTGCATGGTTTCGGTCACGGCCCCCACCGCAAGCTTTAGGTCCTGCTTCACGGCCTGGCGCACGCCGATGGGAAACGCAGCCGTCTGCACGCTCTTGAAGCCCGCCTTTTCCGCGCGCAGCGTGTACGTGCCGGGCTGCACGTTGATGAAAAGATATTCGCCCGAATCGTTAGTGGTGCGCACGGTCTCGACGCCCGTCGCCTGGTTGATGAGCCTGACGGTGGCGCTGGAAATGACCGCGCCCGATGGGTCGGTAACGGTCCCGTTCGCTTCGCCCGCCGCGGTTTGCGCTACCAGTGTCGTGCCCGAAGCCAGCAGCACAACGAGCAGGAAAGTTGCGGCTGCTTTCGCCCAACGCATACTTTGCCTCCTACCGAACTTGCTGAAATGTCCCCTGCACGACGTGATTGCAGAACCACTCGCCCCCGCGCGGTTCTTCGTAGGAACGGCCCGAAGCGCTGCCGGGCCGCCGAAAAAACTGGCGTCCATATAGCACCCTTCCAGACTAGAATTCAATATTGAAAATTTATGTTTTACGTATTAAAACAACCGTGGCGCTCCGCCTGGCGCGGGCCCGGCAGTCACGAGGCCGCGCTTGCTGCTTTGCTGAGGATGCAATCCCGGGGAACGCCTTTCCGCGTCGCCCCGGATGGAGGAAACATCAGATGATCCGCGCGCGCGAATCCAAGGCTGCTCCCGTCGGCGTCGTTTCAAAAGTATTGCGAATTCTGGAAGTGCTCGACCGGGCGAACTCGGGGTTGCAACTTCGCCAGATTGCCCAGCAGACAGGAATTCACAAGAGCACGGCCTACCGCTTCCTGGCGCACCTGGAATCGGAGGGCTATCTGTTCCGCGACAACACCGGCGCCTACCTAGTTGGGCCGAAGCTGGCACGGCTGGGATCGGGGATCGCCTACCACGCCACGCTGCGCACCGTCAGCCATCCGGTGCTGCAGGAACTGTGGGCGCTGACGCGCGAGACGGTGAACCTGGCGGTGCTGGAAAACCATCAGGTGCTGTACCTCGACGTGATGGAGAGCACGTACACGTTCCGGCTGGTCTCGCAGGTGGGCGCGCGGCGTCCTCTCTATTGCACGGCGCTGGGCAAGGCGATGCTGGCGTTCATGTCGGAGACCGAGCGCGAGGCGGCGCTGGCAACCACGCGCTTTGAGCGCATCACGCCACACACCGTCGGCGACCTGCCGCGGCTGCGCCGCGAGCTGGTGAAGATCCGCCAGCAGGGGTTCGCCCTCGACGATGAAGAGGCTGCCGTCGGTGCTCGCTGCGTGGCAGCGCCGATCCTCGACGAAAGCGGAAAGGTGGCGGCGGCGATCAGCGTCTCGGGGCCGATTGCGCGCATCGGGCGCGAGAAGATCCCCAGCTTCGCGGTGGCCATCAAAGACGGCGCCCGCGTGATTTCGGCGCGGCTGGGATTCAGCGAAGCGCCGGCGGCCGCGACAGCGTCATAAAAGCAGTTTCAAGTTTCACGTTTCCGCCTCTGGTGCGGGCGCCCGGGGCGGGGCTCTGCCGGCTGGAAGCAATCAGCCGCAAAATCTCTGTAGCGGCGAACGTTTGTCCTGCGGGAGGCTGCATGGATCGCAGAGAATTTCTGCGGGTGTCGTCAGGTGCGGCGGCCGGGTGCATGCTGCTGCCGCCGGCGCTGGAGGCGGCGCTGGCGCCGGGGTTTGGCGCGGCGTTTCGTGCTGATCAGGGCAAGGTCGTGCCGCTCGACGCCGCGGCGAACGTGGACAAGATCGTGCTCGTGCGCCGATGGCGCGGCGACGTGCTCACGTCGCAGGTGGTGAATCGCAGCAAGCAGCCGGTGCGCATCCGCGAGATTGTGCTGGCGAGCGCGCAGCATGGCATGCCCGCTGAGGCGCGGCTCTACGGCGAGAGCTTCCAGATGCTCTCGCAAACTTCCGGCACGCTCGCCCGGCCCGAAGACATGGGCTACTCCGAGCGCAAGCACTACCGCATTCCCCAGCCCGAAGACGCGACTTCGATTTTCAGCCTGCTCATGCTCACACCGCCCGGCGGCAAGACGACGATGGCGGCGTTCACCTCGTGCCGCCGCTTCATTGGCCGGTTCTATCTGCGCCCGCAAACGCTCGACACGGTGATCGACACCGAGGGCCTCGAGCTGAACCCGGGCCAGTCCTGGGAGCTGGAAGAATTCATGCTCGGCGAAGGCGCCGGCCGCGCCGGCCTGCTCGGGCAGCTCTCGGCGCGTCTCGTACAGAACCATCCGCGCAAGCCGTTCACGCCAATTCCGACCGGGTGGTGCTCCTGGTATCACTTCGGCCCGCGGGTGACCGCAAAGAACGTTCTCGACAACCTGGAGTACATCGCCGAAAACATTCCCGGCCTGCGCTACATTCAGATTGACGACGGCTACCAGGCCGCGATGGGCGACTGGCTGGAAACGGGCAAGGCCTTTGGCGGCGACGTGGTTTCGGTGCTGAAGGAAATCAGGAAGCGCGGCTTCGAGCCGGCCATTTGGGTGGCGCCCTTCATCGCACAGAAGGATTCGCACGTCTTCCAGCAGCATCCGGAGTGGTTCATCATGGATGTGGACGGCAATCCTCTCGCGTCCAACACCGTCACGTTCGGCGGATGGCGCTTCGGGCCGTGGTACGCGCTCGACGGCACGCATCCCGAAGTGCAGAAGCACTTCGAAGAATTCTTCGGCCAGATGCGGCGCGACTGGGGCTGCACTTACTTCAAGCTCGACGCCAACTTCTGGGGCGCGATGCACGGCGGCCGCTTTCACGACCCGCGGGCGACGCGCGTGGAGGCGTACCGGCGCGGCATGCAGGCGATCCAGCGCGGCGTCGGCGACGGGTTCATTCTGGGATGCAATCATCCCATGTGGCCGTCGCTCGGGCTGATTGACGGCTCGCGCTCGTCCGACGACATCAAGCGAACGTGGGCGAAATTCCGCGGCGCCGGCCGGCAGAACCTGGCGCGCGGATGGCAGAACGGCAAGCTGTGGTGGAACGATCCCGACGCGGTGGTGCTCACCGGCGAGATGAGCGATGACGAATACCAGCTGCACGCCACCGTGATCTACGCCTGCGGCGGCATGACGCTCAACGGCGACGACCTGACGACCATCTCGCCGGCGCGGCTGGAGATGCTGCGCAAGCTGCTGCCGCCCACCGGCGTCGCTGCCGAATTCGAAGATGACTCGCTGCGCGTTGGTTACATCCGCCTGCCCAAAGCGCTCATGGTTTGCCTGTTCAACTGGGAGGAGACGCCGCAGACTTTGTCGTTCCGGCTTCCGGCCGGCGGACGGCGCGTCTCCGATTATTGGTCGGAGGAGGACATGGGACGGCGCGACGGCGTGGTTGAGGTCAAGGACATGCCGCCGCACTCGGCGCGGCTGTTCAAGTGCGTGTGATGTCACAGGAGCCATGCTGAGCGGAGGCTCGCGTAGCGGGCCGGAGTCGAAGCATCTCTGCCTTCAGCACGGCTCGTGGCACGAGCAGGGATCCTTCGACTCGCCCCTCGCCAAAGAGCCGGCTCGGGGCTCGCTCAGGATGACAGCATCAGAGGCTGCGCAATCTCCGCCAGCAGGTCCATCGGGTGGTAGACCGTTCGGCTCAGTCCCTGATGCAACTGCTCCTGGCATGAAGTTCCTGTCGCCACCAGCACACGCTTACCGTCGCGCTCGGCTTCTTCCACCTGCTTGAACAGGTAGCTGCCCACGTTCATGCTCAGATCGTAGAAGTCCTTCTTGTAGCCGAAGCTGCCGGCCATGCCGCAGCACTCCACCTGCGATGTTACGACGTCGAAGCCGCAGGCGCGCAGCAGTTCTTCGGTTGCGGTCGCTGCGCCGACCGTCTTCTGCTGGCAGTGGCTGTGGTAGAACAGGCGCGTGCCGAGCTGCAGGCGGTGTGCCGGAAACTGCCGCGCCGCATCGAGACGCTCGCGCTGCGCCAGGCGCCACACGTACTCGGCCGAATCGAAGCAGCAAGTGCGAAGCTGCTCGAACAGCTTTCGACCGGCGTCATCGGGAAACAGGCGGCCGAGGTCGAGACGAAACGTTGCCAGCACGCTCGGCTCCACGATCACCACGTCGCGATCGTTCGCCACGTAATCCCGCAGCAGTTCGGCAGCGCGGCGCGCCTGCTGCGTGGCGGTGGCGATCAGGCCCTGCGAGAGTGCGGCGCGCCCGTCGGGCAGCGAGTCGCTGACCACCACGTCCACGCCGAGGCTGCGCAGCACGCGCAGCGTCGCTAATCCGCGGCAAGGTGAGCCGTAGTTGGTAAAGACGTCGGCGAAGAGCACCACGCGCGCGCGCGCCGGTTCGATGGGCGCGGGCCTTTCCGCGCGGCACAGCTCGGCCATCGTCCGCGCGGCGAACGGCGGCAGCGCGCGGCGGCGATCGAGGCCCACAACCTTTTCCATCAGCGCGCGGCTGGCGCCGAGCTTGCCCATGCGGTTCGCCAGGCCTGCCATGCGCGACCCCCACCTGCCAAACAGGTCGTAGTGGCCGAAGAAAATCTTGGAGAGCGGGGCCGCTCCGTCTTCGCGCGGCAGCCCGGGCATGACCGCCTCGAGCATTTTTGCGCCCGCCGACGCGTCCTTCTGGTTCAGCCTTTGGCGGAGCACGATGTTCAGCCAGGGAATGTCAATGCGCACCGGGCAGTTCGGCAGGCAGCGCGAGCAGCCGGTGCAGAGTTCGCTGAAGCGTCCGTGCTCGAGCGTGCGCGTGCCCGCCTCCCACGGTCCGCCGATGCCGCCCGAGTAGGTTGCGCCCCCGAACGCATGCCCGCCCACCGACTGAAAGTTGGCGCACGAGTTCAGGCAGGCGCTGCAGCGGATGCAGTAGAGCGCTTCCCGAAGCTGCGGGTCTTCACGCATGCGCAGCCGGCCGTTGTCGATCAGGACTAGGTGGAACTCGCGGCTCGCGTTCGGTGCGTCCAGCAGCGGCGCCTTCAACGGCGGGCTGAAGATGCTGGTGTACACCGAGAGCGGCTGGCCGGTGCCGCTGGCGGCGAGCAGTTCCACAAACGGCGCCAGTTCTTTGCGCGATGGAATCACTTTCTCCACGCCTGCAATCGCGATGTGCAGCGGCGGCAGGATGCATGAGGCCCGGATATTGGCTTCGTTTTCCACGAGCGCGATCGTGCCCGAGTCGGCGCAGACGAAGTTCGCGCCGGAGATGCCGGCGCCCGCGGCGAGGAATTTTTCGCGAAGACGCTCGCGGGCGAAGCGGGTCAACTCTTCCCCGCTCTCGAGCTGCTCGGTTGTTTTGAAGACGCGCTGGAAGAGCGCGCGAATCCGCTCCGGGCTGTAGTGCAGCGCCGGCCCGACGATGTGCGAGGGCTGCTCGTCGGCAATTTGAATGATGAACTCGCCCAGGTCGGTCTCAACCACCTCGACGCCGGCGGCCTCCAGCGCGCGATTCAGGCCGATCTCCTCGGTGGTCATGCTCTTCGCTTTCACCGCGAGTTTGGCGCCGCGCCGGCGGCAGACCTCGGTGGTGTAGCGGGCAGCGTCTTCGGCGTCGCGCGCCAGGTGGAAGTGGCCGCCGTTGCGCTTCACGGCCGCTTCCACGGTTGCGATCAGTTCCGGCAGGCGCTCGATCGCGTCCTCTTTGATGGCGCGGGTGCGGTCCTTGAGCTGCTGGTAGTCGGGAAGAAGCGAAATGGCGCGGTAGCGTGCCGCGTTGTGATGCTGGACGTTGTGGTGGACAGCTTCGCTCTCGTCGCGCAACGCCATGCGGATGGCGGCGAGCAGCCTTCCCTTGGCGCTCTTGTCGGCGAACTTGCGCGGAGACTCGGACGCGGCGCCCTGCGCGTTGGAGGCGGGAGCGCTCATACCAGCACCAGAACGTGAATGCGATGCGGACCGTGCGCGCCGCGCACCAGTTCGCCCATGTCGCCGGTGGCGCTCGGCCCGGTGATGAAGACAAAGTTGCGCGTCAGGCCGGCGCCGCCGAGCACATCCGGACGAAACAGGTCGGCGGGGCGGGCGACGATTCGCGCCGAGTCGAGCACGGCGACGTGCGCGCGCGGCAGCAGGCTCACGTAACCGGCGTCCTCGTGATCAATGTCCAGGCACACCGAACCGGTGCGCGCCACGCCGGCAAACACGTCGGTAAGGCCGGCGTCGGCGGCGGCGAACTCTTTCTTGCCTCCGCCGGAAAACGCGCCCGGAAGACGGCGGCATGCGGAAAACAGCTCCGCGTCGACGTCCATTGGCTCGGCAATCGCGATTCGCTTCGCGCCAGGTTCGAGCCTTTGCACGGCGGCTGCGATCGCGTCCGCAGAGCGC
The DNA here is from genome assembly GCA_035651995.1 of Terriglobales bacterium. Classification (NCBI taxonomy): domain Bacteria; kingdom Pseudomonadati; phylum Acidobacteriota; class Terriglobia; order Terriglobales; species Terriglobales bacterium. The sequence continues at coordinate 81,277 of DASRER010000034.1, forward strand.
GGCACGCGGTCCACCCTGGCGGCAGCGGCGCGGGCTGCCGCTTCAAACTGTTCCACAAGCTGCATTACCGGCGATTGTGCCACGAACGCAAACATGGATGCGGGCCGCTAGCTTACCCCGATCACGGGATTGGTGAGCGTGCCGATGCCCTCGATCACGATGCTGCACCGGTCGCCATTCTTCAGATAGCGCGGCGGCTTGCGCGCGAAGCCGACGCCGTCGGGCGTGCCGGTGAAAATCGCGGTGCCCGGCGCAAGCGTGGTCCCGGCGCTGAGGAATTCAATGAGCGTGGGCACGTCGAAGATCATATTGCGCGTGCTGGAGTCCTGCATGACCTGGCCGTTGAGCACGGTTTGGATGCGCAGCGCGCCGGGATCGGGAATCTCGTCTTTCGTCACGAGACATGGCCCGATCGGCGCGAACGTATCGAACGTCTTGCCGCGGCACCACTGGCCGCCGCCGGTGGTGAGCTGCCAGTCGCGCGCGCTGACGTCGTTGCCGCAGGTGTAGCCCAGAACGTACTCCAGGGCGGAGTCGCGGGTCGCGTCTTTGCAAGGCCGCCCGATGATGACCACCAGCTCGCATTCGTAATCAACTTCATTCGGTGCGGCCGCGGGCAGCAGAATGGGCGCGTCCGGATGCTGGATGGAATTCACGCCCTTGGCGAAGACGACGGGAACGGTCGGCTCATCCATGCCGGCTTCGGCCGCGTGCGCACGAAAGTTTTTTCCGATGCACCAGATGGTCGTGGGCACAACCGGCGCCAGCAGGTAGCGAATACGCGCCGGTTCCTGCGTGGGGCGCAATCCGCCGTAGATGTCGCCTTCCAGGCGCAGGCGCTCGCCGCCAGGCTGCTCGGCGGCGCAGTGAATGCGGCCTTCCGGATCACGGTAGCGGATGATCTTCATGCGCGCGCGTCCCCCAGCAAGCGGCGGCGGGCGGCGTCGCCGTCGCGATAAATTATGACCGGCCGGCGCGCCGCCACGGCGACGCGCAGCTTGCCCGCCTCGAGCTTCACCGGCACTTCTTCCGGCTTGGCGGTTGAAAGAACAATCGCGGCAACCTTGCTGATGTCCCATCCTTTCGGCAACGCGGGAACCAGTTCGCCCGCGCTCACGCTGTAGAGCGCGATGCGGCCTTCCCCGAAGGGGCAGTAGATGCTCGTATCGCGCGCCACTTCGTTTCCGGCCAGCGAAAGGGTGTAACTCTTCGCGGACCAGTCAACCTCCAGCAGCGCATCGCCCTCGAAGCCGATTTGCGTGCGCTCGCCCTCGCGGCGGAAGCTTTCGACGTTGCGCTCGTGCATCAAAAACCACGGCGCCATGATGAGGTAGTAGTTGTCGGTTATCTCGCCGCGGTCGATGTCGGCGCGCAGGATCATGTGCGCGCGGGCGTTGTAGAACAGCATGTTGAGCAGGCGCTCGTTGAGCGGGGCATTGCGCTGCCCGCCGGAAAGTCCCCAGGCGGCGCTCTTGCGGTAAATGGTGGCGAGCAGCGGAATCGCTTTGCCGCCGAAGGGACACGCGCGCGGCCCGGTCATGTACCAGAAGCAGCTGATGCGGCCGATGAACGGATAGCGCAATGCTTCCGAGCTTACGTCAACGCCGCGCTGGCGGAATTCGTCGAGGATCCGGCAGCGCGCTTCGAAATTCTTGATCGCCCCCGCCGGGCGCCGCCGGTCCCAGTCATTGCGCATGGCGTAGTAGGAGAGCACGTCAACGTGCGTGCTCTCGCGCAGCTTGTAGCGCTCGCATGTGTACCTGATCCGCTCCCGGCCTGGGCCTTGCATGTATTTCGCCAGGCCGATGATGTAGGAGTTTTCGCCCGTCCAGTTGCGGCTCAGCCACAACTCGCCGTCGGGGCGGCGCGCAATGATGGCTTCGTCCCACTCCGGGCTGCTGCGGTAGGCGTCGTCGTAGTTGTCGGAAAAGGTGACGTTGCAGTTCAGCGGGCGCATCTCGTCCATGAGCCGCATCATGCGGTCGAAGCCGCCGAGGCGCTGGTTGACCTCGCGGACGGCGGGGTAACCGGTGTCCTTGCCTTTGTACTGCCAGCCCCACAGGTGCGCGACCTGGGGCGCGTGATCGGTGAGCGCGGCCACGTCGCGGATGAGTTTGTCGCAGTCATCGAACGTCGCGCTCGGCTGCGGGAAGCGCGGCTCGTCGCAACGGATGCCGTAAGTGAACTTGTCGTCGTAGTAGCGCGTGGGGATGGCCGGCATGCGCGCGCGCACGAGCTTGGCGCCGAGGAGCCAGTCGGCTTTCCCCCCGGCGGGAGCTTCGACGAAGTCGAGACGACATGACGACGGCTGCTCGATGAGCAGGTTGGGCGTCGTTGCCGTGCCGCAATTCTTCGGCGGCTTGTCGGGGTCGGAGTTCATGTCGTAGCAGCCGCTGCCGTCCACGCGATGCGTCTTGACGGTGCCGAGCGACGCGCGCCGCGGACCCGCCCCGCCGGAAACGGTGAGCTCGGTGCCGTCCATGTAGGCCGTCGTCTCCTGCACGCAGAGCGCGCGGTCGGTGCCGACCATGACGAATGGCAGAGTGCCAAGCACTTTTCCCCAGAAGCGGTTCGGCGGAAGGCTCCCTGGCTTGGCGTCGGCGAGCTGCGCGACGTTGCCGCCTTCGTCGCCGTGCGCAAGCCACGCGCCGGGATCTGACTCGGTAACGGTCACCAGGCGCGGCATGGCGACCTCGATCAGCTCGTAACCGTCGTGCTCCTGCACGTCGAACATTGAGACGATCACCGTCGCGCCGGAAAGTTCGTAACCAATGGAGAAACTCGCTGCCGGGCGCGATTCGTGGGCGACGTCGAAAACGAATTCAGCGTGGCGGGCGTTGCGCTCCGGCTTCATCACCGCGCGTGTGGTAACGGGAATGTTGGCGAACTGCCATTCAGCTTTGCGACAAACACGCGCCGTGATCGGCTGGCCCAGGTCTTCGCCGAGCATCACCGTGCGGCCGGGGAGCAGCCGGTACTGGTACGGCAGCCCGTGGGCGGAATCGAGCGTGAGTTCGAGCTTGCCGGTGCGCAGCACGACCGGCTTTGCCGGCGCGGCGCGCCACGTGGGCCTCGCCTCGGGCAGTTGCGCGAACAGCGGCGAACTCGCGATGGCCGCGACACCTGCGCCGCCAATTTTCAGAAATTCACGCCGCTGAAGCCGCTTCCGCTCCTCGTGCATGGTTCTCCCGCTGGTCTCGGAATGAACGCTTGTTGGAATGAAGCTCGCAAGAATAACTCAGCGGGGTTGCGCGCCGTAGCGGGGCCCGAGAAAAAATTGCGCCAGTTTCAGGTTCTGAAATCAACACGCGACCTTTCTTTGACCTTCGTCAGAGCGCCGGCCGGCGCGTATGCCACTCGGTTGCGCGCTCGTAGGCGTGCGCCAGGCGCAGCACATCGGCCTCGCGCCACGGCGCGCCGGTGATCTGCATGCCGATCGGCAGTCCGCCGCGGGTGAAGCCGCACGGAATCGAAATGGTCGGCAGCCCGAGGGCGTTGAACGGACGTGTGTTGCGCAACATCACGATCTCCTGCTTGCGCAGGTTCTCCATGTCGGCGAGCAGATCGTCAATGCGCGGCGGCGGAATGGCCGTCGTCGGCGTGATCAGCAGGTCCACGTCGCGAAAGAGCTCTGCCGGCGAATGCCGCAGCGCGTCGACTTCCCTCCGGTGGGCGATGTACTCCGCCGCGCTGATTTCGGCGCCGGTGCGGATGCGGCGCAGCGTCTCTGGCTGGTAGAGCTCGGGAGAGCGCTCGACGTTCTCGCGATGAAACGCGTACGCCTCGGCGCGCACCAGCGTGCGGTCGTTGCTGGCGGGAATCGTGATGTCGCGAACGCTGGCGCACAGACTCCTCAAAACATCGATCGCGGCTTCCAAAGCCGAGCCGATCCCGCCGTCAATCTCCTCGAAAAAATACGCTCGAGGAACGCCGAGGCGCAGAAGCTTCGGGTCCTGCCGAAGCGCAGCCGTGTAGTCGGGAACGGGAACGTCCGCGCTCGCCGGGTCGGCTGGATCGTGCCCGGCGATGGCCTGAAGCATCACGGCTGCGTCGGCCACCGTGCGCGTCATCGGGCCAACGTGGTCGAGCGTCCAGGCAAGCGGCACTACGCCGCGCGTGCTCACGCGGCCGTACGTCGGCTTCAATCCCACAATGCCGCAATAGGCGGCGGGCTGGCGGATGGAGCCGCCGGTGTCGGAGCCCAGCGCGCCATAGCAGAATTGCGCCGCCACCGCCGCGGCTGAGCCGCCGGAAGAGCCGCCCACGCTATGATCCGGCGACCACGGATTGCGCGTTGGCCCGAAAGCGCTCACCACCGAGCTGCCTCCGTAGGCGAACTCCTGCATGTTCAGCTTGCCCAGCAGGACTGCCCCGGCGGCCTTCAGCCGACGAACGACTTCAGCATCCTCGGCTGCGATCCGGTCCTTATATAGGTTGCTGCCGGCCGTGGTGGGCAGGCCGGCGACGTCAGCCAGGTCCTTGAGCGCGATCGGAACACCATGCAGAGGCCCGCGGTACTCGCCGCGCTGGATTTCCACTTCGGCGGTTTTCGCTGCGGCGAGTGCCGACTCCGCGGTTACGCGAATGAAGCTGTTGAGCTTGCCGTCGAGGCGCTCGATGCGGCTGAGGCAGCCCTGGGTCAGCTCGACGGGCGAAAGTTGTTTCGCGGTAAGAAGTTGAGCGGCCCAAATGATTGAGCCAGCCACAGGAAATGACGAAATCTGCAACTGTGACACTTGCGGCATTGTAATAGCGCGGAGTGTGTCCCCTGCGAGTCGGGGCCTAGACACACCTTCTTGTGTGAAGCTCACGATGCACAGCTTATTTTACGAGCTTCGCCTTAATCAGCCGCAGGGTCGGCGCACCGATGGCGCCGTAAAGATTGTCGTCGTCGTCCTTCGCCATCAACATCCCGAATCCTAGGGCTGGAACGAAAGCAGTGTGCTTGAATGACGGGTCCAGGACGTCCAGAATGAGGGCTTGCTGCCATACCGCGTTGCCCTGCTGGTGCGCCCTGACTGTGAGCACTACGTAACTGCCGTCGTGCAGCTTGAAGAAGCGGGCAGTGTAGTCCGAAGGTAGGAACTGCGTACCGCGGGCAGAGGTTGTTACCCGCGTCGGCCCGAACGTCACATCGGGCTCGTGCACCGAACGCGGTGTTCCCTCCATGTCAAGTACATGGATACGGTACGGATTCTCCGGCTTATACAGAATCTCACGACGCTCTTCATCAACGACGAGTGAAGTTGACACCGTGTTGAAGTTAGCGGTGATCGGGTTGGGATATCGAGGCATGTCGCCAAACGATACCAACGTTCCGCTGGGTGACAGGCGATGAATCAGCTTTCCCTGCCACAACCCGGCGCCATAGATATTCCCCTCACGATCCACAGAAATGAAGCGGAAAGGCCGCGGGAACTTCACGGCGCGCACCACGGTCAGCTCATGAGAATAGACGAGGACGAAGTTGGACTGGCGAATCCCAGCATAGATATATTCCCCCTGGCAAGCTAAGCTGCTTACACCGCTGATGGAAAAGTCGGTCTTTGTCTGCTGAATCTGACCATCAGCGGATACGACGGTCCAGCTCCCCTCTGGATGAGCTACATAAACCATCCCCGCCGAAACGCACACGGCTGGTCCTCTCGCTTGAGCGTCGCCAATCGAAATGTCCCACGCCTTCTCCAGGTGCATCTCCGCTGCTAGCGAACAGCAGCCGCAGAGCAGAAGAGGAGCGAGGAGGAGCAACCTAAATGGATTGCCTCGACGACGCTGCGTCATCGCCCTTGCGCGAAAACGACGCTCGATTGCGTTTTGCTTTAGGTTTTGAGGCTTTGACATTGTGGAACTCCTTAATGCCCGATGGCACAACACAGCCCTGGCCGTCGCGCCACAGTCTGGTGAACCAGTCGCTTTTTGCCGGGCGCACGATCAGGCGCGCGAAGCCGCAGTCGCAGGCCGTTGCAAAGCAGTTCTTGTTCTCCACCGAACCCCCGCCAGGACATTGGCAGAACAGGTCATTGTCGGTGTAGCAATTGGCACACATTTCGTTCCCTGGATCTTGTTCCGCCGGTGGACACTGGTTGCACATTCCTTGACGCTCGCAGATACGGTCCGGACAGTAGCCATCAGGGCACTTTGGGAGGTCATAGACGCAGGTGCGATTATCGCAATCCCAAATCTGGGCAACACTGACTGGAGCGGGCAGGAACAAAGCAACTGCGGCGAGGTAAACGAAACGGGGCATCGCGCTCCTCCAGCGCATCCGAGTGGCTGACACTGGGGCCTAACGACCCGACAGGTGGGTAGTGGTGCAGTTTGAGAGTCACGGGATATAGCGGGCAGTCGCGGGATGTGGCAGGATGGCGACATGTCCAAGAAAAAGAAATCTCCCAAAAAGCCCGCCAAGCGCAAGCCCGCCCGCAAGCGTGAGGATTTCAGCCAAGCTGCCGCCCGGATCGTGCGAGAGGCAACAGAGCGAGGCTAAAACAGAGCGGCCTGCGCTACCTTTGGCGGGTAAAACAGCCCTACGATTATCCAAGTGCCCGGGTGCTGGTGGACGGTGCCGACATAAAAGCTCGTATCGTATTTTTCGATCATCTCCTTCTCATATCGCTGTCGGAACTTCTCTTCCCATTTTTCGCTGTAATCCTGCTTCCATCTGCGGTACGACTCAGCCATTTCCCAATCGGTACAAATCATCGTGTGACCACTGCAGGAACTGTCATCGCAGCCGAACTTGTACTGAAACCTAAACGGGATTTTTTCTAGCTGCTTCTTCGGCTTCTCTGCGAACAAGTGTCCCTGCTCAAGGATCGCGCGTTGCGCTGCCGTCCAGTCTGGCGTATCGGGCGCGATAATCAGCTTCTCGATGTGCTTGGGGCGGAAGATGCCGAGCGTCGGATGGCCCTGCGCATCGCGCTGTTTTGCAAGGCAGCACAGGCAGTGGGCGCGCAGGGGTTCAATAATCTCCTTTCGCGGTCGCCAGTCATGGTCGGTTGGGAGGGGTTCCGAAAGAATCTTGATGCCATTCTGTTTTAGTTTGTAACTCTCTGGTCGCGGGTCGGTGGCCTTTTCCACCGTAAGCTCTACGTGCTGATAGCGTCGGAATTGCTGTTCTGCGGCCAGGTATCGCCACGGCACAGGGAACAGGCGCAGCCACTCGCCTTTGTCGGTGATCGCAGCGGTGCAGGAAACTTCCGCGCCATTCTTTGCCGGCGTCGGATAAGTTCTAACAACAATCAGGGCTTTCTTGATTTCTGTCTTTGCGGCCATGAGTTCATATGTCGAAACCCCTCATGCCGAGCTCTTCCAGCGCCAGCGCCACGCGATGCCGATGGCATTCCTTGGGGTCCATCTCTGTACACATGAGGGCGACGGGATGCTCAAAGCCGTTAATGAAGAAATGCAGATTACGACCAAAGAATGATTCCACTACATTGTCGTCGTACCACTCCCAGATGACATCCCGCGTACCCGCTTCGATAGCTTTGGCGCGAATGTCGCGCGGGACGCCAAGCTGCGGCAGATGAACGTAAGCGATGCCGTGCTCCTCTAGCAGCGTCGCTATATTTCTTTTGCTCAATTCAGGCCTGTACATACTGACTGGGTTCTGGCGAATATCAATCAGCGTCCTAACGCCGAACGACTTGAGAGCCTCGATGATTTCATGTGTTTTCCTGCCGGAATATCCGAGCGTGAAAAAGTCAGCATCATCGGCAGAACGGGTTTCATTCCACACGTCCCTGCCATCACACTGATCCTTGAGCGAGCCAGTAGGAAGGCTTAGCCGATTCTCTTGTGGCATGAGCACAGTCTAGCCCACCTTCCACTTGATGATGCCGTTCTTATCTTTGTTCCGCTTCAGTGCTATGTCCGATTCGAGGCGATGCACCCATTTGTTATTCGGGAACTTCTCAGGGAGCCTTGCTTCGGTTCGGAGTTCCGTCCAAGTTAGCGGCCCAGACTTGCGCAACGTGTATTCGATCTTGTCGCGGAAGTCCTCATAAGTAAGCATCGGGGCTGCACGGCGCGGACGGTTCCAATAGGGACTTTTGCATTTTGGGCAGGCGACGGGTTCTTTGTCAGAGGCGGGGTCTTTCGGTATCCACTCCCCGCCGCAGCGCTCACAGCGGTATCCCATTACAGTGATCGGTACTTTTGGCATATTATCCCCCTCTCCTTACCTTCCGAGATATTAGCCGAATCGGGTTATATTAGTCAAGAAAATACTTGACAATATATCCTATCAAGATAACATATCAGGCAGGATAAGGACATGAATCGCCTCAAGACCGAAAAGCGGATTCAGGTAATAGCGGCTCTCGTTGAAGGAACGTCCATCAATGCGACTTGCCGCATGACAGGCGTTGCCAAGCACACCGTCTTGAACCTCCTGCGCGACCTCGGCTGCGCTGCCGCTGCCTACCATCACCACAACGTTCGCGGCCTCAGCGTGCGCCGTTTGCAGTGCGACGAAATTTGGGCATTTGTCGGTTGCAAGAAGAAGAACGCCACACCCGAACAAAAGCAGCAGGGCTGGGGTGATGTTTGGACGTGGACGGCCATTGATGCCGACACGAAACTCTGTGTCACGTACCTGATTGGCCTGCGCGATAAAGCGTGCGCGATGGAGTTCATGCAGGACTGCCGCGACCGCATCGTTAATCGCCCGCAAATCACTACCGACGCGCACAGGCCGTACATGGACGCCGTTGACGCCGCGTTCGGTATGGAAGTGGACTATGCCCAATTGCACAAGGTTTTCGGGGCACCGTCCGATGAAGAGCAGCGCCGCTATTCACCCGCGACCTGCATCGGCTGCGACATGAAAACCGTGACGGGCGACCCCGACCCAAAGCACGTCAGCACGTCATTTGTCGAGCGTCAAAATCTGACAATGCGCATGTCCATGCGCAGGTTCACACGGCTCACAAATGGCTTCAGCAAAAAGCTGGACAACCACGGTCACGCTGTTGCCCTATATTTCATGCACTACAACTTCTGCCGCGTGCATAAGACGCTGCGCGTTACGCCCGCGATGGAAGCAGGCCTAGCAGATCACATTTGGACGCTTGAAGAGCTGGTGGGATTGCTCGTACCAGCACAGGCTACAGCAGTTGCTTAGGGAAGCACCTTGGACGTTACTAAGGGCATCTGTTAGCATTGGATTTGTCATCAAAACTGTTGACACGGCTGGGCGGCGTGAATACGCTTTCAGCCGAAGTTCTGCCCTCTGTTACGCCCATGATCCAAGTAGGCAGCGATGCCTCGCGTGATGGAGGGCATTAATTTTTTATGGCCGAAAGAGTGGTCGTTCTGCTCGACGGAGGTTTTGTAAAGAAAAAACTAGAAGAAACGAGCCGTCATTTCCCGACCGTTGCCGAGATCGTTGCGCTGTGCGGCGGCATCTTGGCCAAACCGTCACTCGCAGGTAAAGACCTCTTCAGAATCTACTACTATGACGCTCCGCCGTTTGAGGGCAGCGTCCGCCACCCGCTGACGCGCCTGAATGTAAATTACTCAAACACGCCAGTTGCCAATCAGAATAAGTCGCTAATTGATTCGTTAGAACTGCAACCGGATTTTGCAGTGCGACGGGGAACCCTCAAGTGCTCCGGCTGGAAGCTTGGGCGTACAGCCCTGCGACGCCTGAGCAGGATCGCTCCCGTCGCTGCTCCTGGAGCCGTGGTGGCCCCTCCAGTTCCTCAGCAAGGTGTAGCGCTGGCCGCCGTAGCGGTCGCCGCGCCCGCCCCGAATCTTGCTGTTACCCCGACCGATTTCGTGCCCAACATGCAACAAAAGGGGGTGGATATGCGAATTGGCCTCGACATGGCATGGATTGCCCTCAAGCGTCTGGCGGAAATCCTTGTGCTCGTGACCGGCGATTCAGATTTCGTTCCCGTGATGAAGTTTGCCCGGAAGGAAGGCATGCGCGTATTCCTCGAATGCATGAATCATCCCGTGTCTCGGGATTTGAAAGCCCACGCCGACCGCGTGCTCTGAGGCCAAACTGCACCACTACCGACAGGTGGTGGAGTCTATCAGGCGAGCGAGGGGAGGCAAGCGTCAGAATGCGTCAAGTTAGATAGGTCACTGTGCCTATCGCCAATTGGTCTTTCATCTTTCCGAAGTGGCATGTAACTTGGCCGTATTCACCTCGTATCCCAACCTGCGCGCGCAGTCGGCCAGGATTTCAGCCTCCCACTCCGGACGCCGCGGGCTCTTCGGATGCGGTTCAGAACTGGGAATGCGCCCGATCAAGTGGAGGAACACGGCAGCGGAGTGCTTGTACGCTGGGACGGGATCGCGGAACGCGATGTTGCCCAGGTGCTGCAGCGCGTCGGAGAACTCGTAGTAGCCGGTTTCGCCCTCGCTCCACAGGCGGTCGCGCTCGGCGAATTTCTCCGGCGCGAAGGTGGCGAGCCCGAGCAGGTAGTCGGAGCCGTACTCGATCATGCTGATGCCCAGGTCGTTGCCCGTATAGATCTTGAAGTCGGGCCGCTCCACGTCGCGCAGCCGCAGCCGTGCCAGCTCCTGCGTGCGGTCCAGCGAGGAATGCTTGATGCCGATCAGCTCGGGAATCTCCATCAGCCCGCGAATGGTGGTTTCGTCGAAGATCTCGCCGTTCGGTCCGAACATGCGGCCAAGTTCGAACGCGATCACCTGCTTGTAGCCGCTGCAAATGGAGCGATACACGGCCAGCTTCTCGCCAGACTCCTTGCCGTGCAGGCGCTTGGTCTGGAAGATGATGGGCGTGCCGCCGCGTTCGGCGATGGCGTCCATCTGCTTGCGGTAGAGCTTCACGATGTCGCCCTCGCGGCCCTCGATGTAAGCGCCGGCGATGAACGGCGTGTTGGGCCCGACGGCCTGCCGCGTCCAGTCGAGCACCAGCCGCATCTCCTCATCGTCGAGCAGGTTGACGTAGCCGGTGTCCATGTTGACGGCGTTGGTCAGGCCGGCGCGATGCGTAAACGCCAGGTGCGCCTGGAAGGACTCGACCGCGATGCGCCCGTCGGCGCCGTACGGCAGCAGCGCCGCCGCAATTCCCTGCGGCTTGCGGCCGGGGCGGCGTTGCGCTTCGTAGTCGCGCAGCGCGGGCCCGGTGCGCGCCGCCTGCGCTTTGTACTCCTTGCCCTCCTTCAGCTCTTTCAACTGCGCCGAAAGGTGCGAGTTCTTGTAGTAGTCATCGAGCGGATAGCAGCCGGAAGGTAGGCCGTTGCGCGGGGCCGTGGTGCAATCGCTGAAGGTCCGGCAAATCCGCTTGCGCTCGAGCGGCTTGCCCTTCGTGGCGTCAAGCAGGATCTCCGGATACGGCAGCACCATGCGCCCCAGCCCGACCAGGTCGGTCCAGCCTTCTCGCACCGCGGCCTGCGCGACGTTCGGCAGAAACTCCTGGAGATACGTGTATCCGGTTCCCACGAAGATCAGCTTGGGGAAGCGGTGCTTGAGCCGGCGCGTCACGTCGAGCTGCCGCGCCACCTCGACCAGCGGGTCGGCTGGCGGCAGGTAGCCGTCGGAGGGCGGATAGAGCGCCGGCCGTTGCAGGTGCGGATTGTAATAAGGACTGCCCGCCGAGATGTTGACCAGGAAAATCTCAAGCTGCTCCAGCAGCTTCAGGAATTTCGCCGGCTCGTTCAGGTCGGCCTCGAGCGGCTTCAGCGGGTTCACGCCGAATCCCCAGCGATACGGCGTGTAGCGCGCCATGTCTTCGGGAATCCCGACGCCGGCGTGGTTCTCGTCGGCAGTGAGCGGATCGGGCATGAACGGAGCGATGTCGAAGGCGGAGAGCCGCACCGCGATCTTCAGGCCGGGCGCGGCGCTGCGGATGCCGGCGACCACATCGCGCAGGAACCGCGTGCGGTTTTCCAGCGCGCCGCCGTACTTGCCGGGACGCGTGTGCGCGCTGAGGAACTCGTGGCCCAGATAGCCGTGGCAGTGCTTGATGTCGACGAAATCGAAGCCCAGCTCGCGCGCGATGTGTCCCGCGCGGTGAAAGTCGGTGATGATGCCCTCGATTTCGCCGTCGGTGAGCACCGGGTAGCGCGAGCTGAGGCCCAGCCGCCGATCGAGAATCGGATGCCGGTACAGGATGCGCGCCTCGCGGCGGCCGTGCTCGTTGGGACACGAGTAGCGCCCGGAATGCGTGAGCTGGAGGCCGATCACCAGACCTTCGGCCGAACCGGTTGTCTTGCGGTGGTGTTCGATGAGCGTGCGGCGCAGCCGGGACAGCCCGGCTTTCGTGTGCTCGGCAATCAGCAGCTGATTGGGATTGGCGCGCCCATCATGCCGGACCGCCACCGCTTCCCCGCCCCAGATGAGTTTTGCGCCGCTCTCGCCAAAGCGCTGCCAGCGCCGCAGCGTTGCGCGCGTCGGATTTCCTTCCGATGTGCCGTCCCATCCCTCCATCGGGTGGACCGCGATGCGATTGCCGATGCGGATCGATTCGTGGACGAGGGGCTTCAACAGCGGCGACTCGTCGCCGGTAACAACTTCGTCGTCGCAGGGCAATTCGATGTTGAGCTTGTCGAGGTGCTCGCGGAAGCGGGCAATGTCGTGCAGCCCGCCGACGCGGACGATGTTGGGCGAGGTCGTGCTCATGCCGTCCTCCGGCGTGCGGGCAACGCGGCCACCGCCAGCGCCCCGGCGAGCGCGGCCGCGATGAGTACGGCGAAGCCGGGACCGTAGCTGCCGGAGGCGTCACGCATCCGCCCCACCAGCCACGGCGCGACCGCTTCGGCAACGCCATCGGCGGTAATGATGATCCCCATCAATCTTCCTAGCACGGCGACGCCGAAGACTTCCGCGGTCATGAGTGGAATGATCATATAGTCGCCGCCCAGCGCGATGCCCGAGATCACCGCGTAGACATAAATCACCGCGCGCGATTCGGCTATGAACAGCAGCGGAATCGCCGCCGCCACCAGACCGTAGATCAGCAGCATGACGTACTTCTTCGGGAAGCGGTCGGCAAGCGAGCCCATCAGCAGCCGGCCGGCAATGCTGGAGGCGAGCACCAGCGAGAGCACGCGTGCCGTCTCCGACTGCGAGTAGTGCCGGTCGAGGCTGAGAAACAGCTTCAGGCTCTGCTGCGCGCCGGCCACCGCCGCAATGGAGCACATGCTGCCGATCGCGAGCAGGTAAAATGCCGGCGTCTTCAAGGCGCCGGCAGCGGATGTCGGCGCGGTGGCGGTTCGCGCGCCTGCCGGTGCCTCCTTCAGCACAAAGGCGAGCGGCAGGGCAATCAGGATGACGAGCCCTCCCAGAATCTGCAATGCTGCGTGCCATCCGAAGCGCTGCGCCAGTTCATTGGCGATCCAGGGCACGGCCGCGCCGCCAAACCCGATGCCAAGGTACGCAATCCCCATCGCCTTGCCGCGCGCGCGATCGAAGTTCCGCGAGAGCAGCACCTGGCACGGCAGCGGACCGCCGCACACGTATCCCAGAGCGTTGCCTATATAGAAGATGTAGAACAACCCCAGCCTCGAAACCGTGCCCAGCCCCGCGAGCGCCGTCCCGGCGAGCAAGATGCCGGCCATCATCAGGCGTCGCGGACCGAAGCGGTCCACCAGATATCCGGCAACAAAGCCGAAGGCCGGGCCCACGATGAGCTTGCCGAGCGCGTTGCCTGACGTGACCTGCGCGCGCGTCCAGCCGAACTCACGCACCATGAAGTCGTAGAAGAACGGCGGCCCCCACACGGCGAAGCCGACGATAGTGAACAGCGCGAAGAACGCCGTCCCCAGCACCTGCACCGAGCGGGCGTCGCGAAATAATTCAGAAGCTGCGGCCCCGTGGGCGGGTGCGACGGCGGGTTCGGATGTTGCAACACGGGCCGGCATGCTGCTGGCGGAGTATAGCGCGAGAAGCAGCTGCTGGCTGCTGGCCTCGCGACGGCGAGAATTCTTTCGAGCAGCTGGCAACCGGCAGCCGGCGGCGTTTTGCGCTATCATGCGCGGCAACCCTCGCCCATGTGCCTGTTTCGCTACGCGCGCGACTACTACGATTCCGCGACGGCGCAGCAACTCCTTTCGGCGGCGGCCTGCCTGACGGTCGCGCTGGTGTTCGTCTTCATCGCCATCCACTTGTTGCGGCGCGCGGCGGGGTACCCGGTCGGGCTCCAGGACGGGGCCAAGCTTTCGCCCCAGGCCCGGGTTGAGAAATATCAGATCGGCGCGCGGCTCTACCACTGGGGCAATTCGCTGTTTCTCCTTGGGCTCGTGGTAAGCGGCCTTGCCCTGTTCGCGCCCGCGTCCCTGGGTCCGGCGCCCTGGCTGCGCGTGCATGAAGTCTTTGCGGTGCTGTTCATCGGCGGCCTCGTGCTGCACATCGTGGTGGCGCCGCGGCGCGGCGATGGACGCGCTATGTGGTTCGAGCGCCGCGATTGGGCCGACCTGAAGCAGATCGCGGCGAACTTCTTCGGCCGCACGCGCGAGTATCCCGCATTCGGGAAATACGACCCGTTGCAGAAGCTCTATCACGCGCTGCTCACGCTGGTGGCGGCGGCGGCCGTGGTGAGCGGCGCGTATCTGCTGATCAGCGCGGAAGTGTTGGCCACCTTCACCCATGAGCTGATGCGCCGGATGCGCCTGACGCACGACGTTGCGGCCTTCATCTTCATCGCCGTGGTGATCGGACACATTTACTTCGGCATCATCCGCGTGAACTGGCCGCAGCTGCGCGCCATGATCACCGGCCGGCTGCGCGGCGCCGAGTTCAACCTGTATCACGACGCGGAGCGCTGGCAGCCGAAAGGGGACGACTAGAAAACACTTGGCCGACGACCCAAAAGGCGAAGCCGCCAAGCTCCACCGCGATCCGACCGACGGGCTCGCAGGCGACGTCTCCCGCCGATCGTTCCTGCGGGCCGCTTCCGGCGTGGCCGTTGCGACGGCGGCGGTGGCCGCCACGCGCCAGCAACTGGTCCAACTGGGTGGGCCGCCGCATGCTCCCAAACTGCGCGACGCGCCGTATGGCGATTACCCGGCGCACGTGGCCAGCGTCACGCTGAACGTCAATGGCAGCGCGCACACGTTGCAAGTGCCGCACCATCGCACCCTGTTGCTGGCGCTGCGTGAAGATTTGGGCCTGACCGGCGCCAAGAAAAGCTGCAACCTGGGCCAGTGCGGCGCCTGCACCGTGCTGCTCGACGGCGCGCCGGTGTACTCCTGCTTCGTGCTCGCGGCCGATGCCCAGGGGCGCCAGGTCCGCACGATTGAGGGACTGAGTGAAGGCGGAAAGCTGCATCCCGTGCAGCAGGCCTTCTGCGATCACATGGGCAGCCAGTGCGGACACTGCACGCCGGGCATGATCATGTCCGGCGTCGCGCTGCTGGAGCAGAATCCGCGCCCCACAGAGGACGAAGTGCGCGCGGCCCTGGCGGGGAACCTGTGCCGCTGTGGAAATTATCCAAATGAGATCGCGGCGGTGCTGGCGGCGGGAGGGGCGCCAGTCAAAGCGGCGGCCAGTGCGACCGCCCCTGGGCTTCCGTCGCATGTGCAAACCCTCGACGCGCGCGCCAAAGCTACCGGCGAGGCCAAATACGCAGGCGACTACGGCTTCGGCAGCGCCGACCTGCCGGCCCGTCCGCTGTTTGCCAAGGTCGTGCGCTCGCCATACGGTCTGGCCGACATCGCTGACATTGACGACAGCGAAGCGCGGACTGTTGCCGGATTTCGCGGCATGGTCACCTTTCGCGACGTTCCCGGCTACCGGGCGCACATAGAGGACCCACACTCGCCCGTCACTACCGACCGCTGGTGCATGAATGGCCGCGCCCGCTATGTGGGCGACGCGATCGCCGCCATCGCCGCTGACGATCTGTACGCCGCCACCGAAGCGGTGCAGCGCGTTCGCGTGGACTACCGCGTACGCAAGGCGCAGCCCGACGCTGAGTACAACCTGCGCAACAACGTGCGCGCCATCCACCAGGGCGGCGCCGTCGCCGGCTTCGGCGGCCCGCAGCCGGCGGACAAGCCCACCATCGAGTACAAGCGCGGTGACATCGCGGCCGGATTCAAGCAGGCAGACTTGATCGTCGAGCAGCGCTACGTCACGCCGATTCAGTGCCACGTCCCCATCGAGCCGCACGCGGTCATCGCGCACTGGGCGGGCGACCGCGTCACCTTCTGGGACTCGCAGCAGAGCGTCTTCGCCGCACAGGAGACCATCGCCAACGCGCTCGCGCTGAAGGCCGATCAGGTTCGCGTTATCGCCCACTACGTAGGCGGCGGCTTCGGCGGCAAGTGTACCGATACGCCCGGCAAGACCCTCTACCAGGCCATCGCGGCGCTGCTCTCGCGCAAGACCGGGCGTCCCGTCCGGCTCGAATACACGCTCAAGGAGCTGATGTTCGCCGAGGACACGCGCAATCCGTTCATCTTTTATTTCAAGACCGGAGTGAAGAAGGACGGCTCGATTACGGCGCTTGAGTGCAAGGCGATCCAGCCCACGGGCGGTTACGCGTCCAGCGGCCCCCCGGTGGTGAGCGTGGCCGGCGAAGGCGTGGTGGACACCTATCGCATCCCCAACTATTGGTTTCACGGCTACTCGGTGTACACCACGTCACCTGTGGGCGGCGAGTTCCGCGGCTTCGGACATCCGCAGGCGGTGTTCGCGCGCGAAGTCCACATGGACGAGGTCGCCGAAGCGATCGGCATGGATCCGGTCCAGTTCCGCCGCAGGAACACGCTGCACGCCGGCGATGTGATCGATACCGACGTGGTCCCCAACGTGCCGCTGCTCGCCATCGGCGCCGAAGAGTGCCTGCAAAAGGGCGCCGAAGCGATTGACTGGAAGCGCTGGCAGCCGCCGTCGAAGAAGTCGGGGCGCATCCGTCGCGGGCTCGGCATGCGCTTCAGCCAGGAGCACACCGGCCGCAACGCCAGCAACGGCCTGGTCTGGATGGGCCGCGACGGCAAGGTCCACGTGCCCATCGGCTCCGGGAACCTCGGCACCGAATCGCACACCGGTATCGCCGTGATCGTTGCCAACGTGCTCGGTGTTCCCGTCGAACAGCTCGATGTCAGTTGGGGCGACACCGACACCTCGGCGTGGGATTTTGTCAGCGACGCCAGCCGCGCCATCCACTGCCACGGCAAGGCGATGTACAACGCCGCGCTCGACCTGAAGCGCCAGCTCGACGCCCAAAAGCGTGGACAGCTCACGCCGCGCACAGACTTCACGCCGCTCTGCGACGCCAGGAACGACATGAGCCCGTACCTCGACGAAACAACCGGCAAGGTCATGAAACCGGCGGCCCCCAAACTCAGTCCGGCCACCGAAGCGATGGCACGCGCCATCGTCGGCGAAGGCGGCATCGTCGGCTTGGGCTTCTATGTCTGGAACCCGGGTGTTGAGGCTTGGGGCGCGAGCTTCGCCGAAGTCGAAGTGGACATGGAGACCGGCCAGGTGCGCGTGCTCAAGCTGGTGGCCGCGCACGATTGCGGACGCGTCATCCATTGTCCCGGCGCCGTCGCGCAGGTGCAGGGCGGCGGCATCATGGGCCTCGGCTACGCAACCACCGAAGAGCTGGCGATCGATCCGCACACCGGCATCCCGGTGAACCAGTCGCTGTACGAGTATCGTCCGCCAACCGTGCTCGATGTCCCCGAACTGGTGCCGATCCTGGTGGAAGCCCCGGTCGATCCGGGTCCGTTCGGCGCCAAGGGACTGGGCGAGAATCCGATGTTCGACGCGGCCGCGGCCGTGGGCAACGCGATCTACAACGCCACCGGCGTGCGCATGCGCGAAATTCCGTTCACCGTCGGACGCGTTTATGCGGAGCTGAAGCGGGCGGGAAAGCTCGAAAGCTAGTTGCCGGTTGCCAGTTTTCGAGAGCGCCACACCGCTGAGGAGCACCGGAATCGGCAAGCGCACGGCGGAAAGCGTTTTTACTGGCAACTGACAACTCGCAACGGACAACTGCATGTGGTCCATCGCCATTGACGAGCCGAAGCCGTTCGAGCTGCTCTCGCCGCGCACGCTCGATGAAGCCCTGGAACTCGCCTCCCGTCACGGCGTTGATGCCGCCTTCCTGGCGGGCGGCTGCGATCTGATCGACCAGCTCAAGCACCAGTGGAGCACGCCGCACTACGTCATCAATCTGAAGACCATTCCCGGCCTGCGCTACGTGGAGCCCGGGTCGCAGGCGATTCGCATGGGCGCCCTGAGCACGCTGGCGGAGCTGGAGCGCAACCGTGAAATCAGGTCGGCCCTGCCCGGATTGGCGCGCGCGGCGGCGCGCGTGGCTACGCCGCAGATCCGCAACCTGGGGACGCTCGGCGGCAACCTGCTGCAGGATTCGCGCTGCCCGTACTATCGCGGCCCATGGTACTGCTATCGCCACGGCGGCATCGTGTGCGATGCGCGCCACGGCGTCAACGCCGAGCACGCCATTTTCGGCGGAAACCGCTGCTACACCGTCACGCCGTCGGATACCGCGCCCATGCTGGTGGCGCTCGACGCGCGCGTCACCATCGCCGGGCGCGATGGCCCGCGCGAGATGCCGCTGGCCGAGATGTTCGTGGGGCCCGAGGAAAATATCCTCGTCATGCACCGGCTTCGCCCCAACGAGATCCTGGCCAGCGTGACCGTCCCGCGGCGCCCGGACCAGCGCAGCACGTTCATCAAGTACGCCATGCGCGGCTCCTGGGACTTCGCGCTGGCCAGCGTCGCGGTGGCGTTCACCGCCGGCGGCGGCTACTGCCGCGACGCGCGCATCGTGCTCGGCGGCGTGGCGCCCGTGCCGTGGCGCAGCGCGGCAGCGGAACGCGAGATCGAGGGCAGGCCGCTGACAGCAACGAACATCGAATCGGCGGCACGCGCCGCCATCGCGGGCGCCGAGCCCCTGGCGCATAACGAGTACAAGCTTGGCTTGGTGAAGAAGCTGGTGCGCGCGGCGCTGACGGAGCTGGCCTCATGAACAACTTCTTTCGCGACTGGTTCTCCCGGACCCGCACCGAGACCGCGCCGCGCTCCACCGCCGGACGCGAGGTCGCTTGGGCGGGCGGATACAGCCTGCTCGAACTGGAGCGCGCCGGAGTCACGCCGGAGCAGGCTGCGGCAGCCGGGCTGGCCATCGACCGCGAGCGCGGGTCGGCCCTCGGCTGCAACGTCCTGCAACTGGAAAAGCTGCGCCGCATCCACGGCTGGCGCTGAGCGGTTCACCGTGACCTTTTCCGCTTTCGCCGGTTTTCCCTTGCAAGGGCCGTGCCGGTGGGCGAGCGTGTGCCACGGTTCCACACAATGGCGAAACAAAAGCGAATGACTCCGCCGGTTTTTTCGGCTAATATCGTCGATTAGTCACTCGAGGCCCATTCGCACATGGCGCATCCAGAACCGGCCGAACGCCGGCCCGCGGGCGGTCCCGACCTCTCCGGCCTGAGAATCGCCGACACGGCGCGCAGCGGCGGCGGCTCGCGCTGGCTGCGCTGGTTCGCCGCCGCGCTGGGTGTGGCGGTGCTTGCCTTGGGCGGCGTTCTCGCCCTGCGCGGCAAAACGCCGACCGTTGAAGTTGTCACCGTGCATGCCTCCACGCCCGGCGCGCGCGCCACGCTGCTGAACGCGTCGGGCTACGTGACGCCGCGGCGGCGCGCGACGGTGGCCGCCAAGATCACCGGCCGCGTTGAAGAACTGCACGTCGAAGAAGGCATGCGCGTGAGCGAAGGTCAGGTGCTCGCGGTCCTCGACTCATCGGACGCGCGCGTGCGGCTCGCCTCCGCCAAGGCCGACCGCGACGCGCAGTCGGCGCAGTTGCGCGACCTCCAGGTCAACCTGGGAAACGCCGAGCGCGAGCTGGCGCGTACCGAGTCGCTGGTGAAGCAGGGCGTGAGCACCGACCAGGCGCTCGACGCCGCCCGTACGCTGGTCGACAGCCTGCGCGCGCGCATCGCGCTCACCAACCAGCAGGTGCAGGCGGCCGAGGCGCGGATCAAAGTCGCGCAGCAGGACCTGGACAACACGATTGTGCGCGCGCCCTTCGCCGGCATCATCGTCTCCAAGGACGCGCAGGTGGGCGAGATGGTCTCGCCGGTTTCGGCCGGCGGCGGCTTCACCCGCACGGGAATCGCCACCCTGGTGGACATGAACTCCATCGAGACGGAAGTGGACGTGAACGAGTCGTACATCGCCCGCGTCAGGCCCGGCATGCCGGTCACCGCCACGCTCGACGCTTATCCCGACTGGCAGATTCCGTCCAAGGTCCGCACCGTGATTCCCACCGCCGACCGCCAGAAGGCGACGGTGAAGGTGCGCATCACCTTCGACAAGCTCGATCCGCGCATCCTGCCCGACATGGGGGTAAAGGTCGCGTTCCTGGAAGACGCGCCAGCGGCGGCGCAGTCCTCGGCCGCGCCCAGGATCACCGTTCCCGCCAGCGCCGTGAAGCAGGAGAACGGCAGCGCCGTGGTGTACGTATATCGCGATGGCAAGGTGGAGCGGCGCGCGGTGCGCACCGGCTCCAGCCGCGGCGACTCGCGGGAGATCGTGGCCGGCTTGAACGAGGGCGACCAGGTCGTGGTGCGCGGCAGCGAAGATCTGCGCGACGGCGCGAAGGTGGCGCTGAAGCAGTGAGCTTCCCCGCGTTCGCGCCGCACAAACCGCGGCGCGAACGTGGGGCGCCATGGCGACATTATCGAGAGTGATGGAGGAGTGATGGTACGAGTTGACGGCAAGGGCGAGAGCAGCCTCATCCGCGTGCGCGGGCTCGACAAGAAGTACGTCCGCGGCAGCGAAGAGATACACGTCTTGCAGGGACTGGACCTCGACGTGGACAAGGGCGACTTCGTCGCCTTCATGGGCCCGAGCGGCTCGGGCAAGACAACGCTGCTCAACCTGCTGGGCGGGCTCGACGTGCCTTCGGCGGGCAGCATCAGCGTGGCGGGCGACGAGATTACGCGCATGTCGGCGAGCAAGCTGACCACCTGGCGCGCGCGCCACGTTGGTTTCGTCTTCCAGATGTACAACCTCATCCCCGTGCTCACCGCCTTTCAGAACGTTGAGCTGCCGCTGCTGCTCACCAAGCTGAGCAAGGCGGACCGCGAGAAGCACGTCGCCACCGCCCTCGAAGTCGTCGGGCTCAGCGACCGCATGCATCACTATCCGCGGCAGCTCTCCGGCGGACAGGAGCAGCGCGTGGGCATTGCCCGCGCCATCGTCGCCGATCCGACCTTCCTGCTGTGCGACGAGCCGACCGGCGACCTTGACCGGCGCAGCGCCGACGAGATCCTCGGCCTGCTGGAGAAGCTGGTGAACGACTACGGCAAGACCGTGCTCATGGTGACCCACGATCCGCTGGCCGCCGAGCGCGCGCAAGTGACCCTGCACATGGACAAGGGCGTGCTTCGCGAGGCCGAAGAAGTAGGAGCGGTGCGATGAGATACCTGCATCTGATCTTCGCCAACCTGTTTCGCAAGAAAATCCGCACCACGCTCACGGTGGGATCGTTCGCGGTGGCGCTGTTCCTGTTCGGCCTGCTGGCCATCGTGCGCGCGGCCTTCGGCCAGGGCGTGGAGGTTGCGGGCGCCGACCGCCTGGTGGTGGTCAACAAGACGGCGATCATCCAGCCGCTGCCGCTCTCCTATCGCGACCGCATTCTCGGCATCCAGGGCGTAAAAGGCGTGACGTTCGCCAACTGGTTCGGCGGCGTTTACCAGGACGAGAAGAACTTCATCCCGCAGTTCGCCATCGATCCAGACACCTACCGCCAGATGTACCCGGAATTCGCCATCAGCGACGAGGAGTGGAAAGCGTTCGTGGCCGACCGCGAAGGCGCCATCGCCGGCGAGGGCACGGCGAAGAAGTTCGGCTGGAAGGTCGGCGACCGTATTCCCATCAAAGGCACGATCTTCCCGGGGCAGTGGGAGTTCAACCTGCGCGGCATCTACCACGGCACGCGCCAGGCCGACGACGTGACCCAGTTCTGGTTCCAGTGGAAGCTCCTGGACGAGCACAAGCAGTTCACCAAGGGACTGGTGGGCTGGTACGTGCTGCGCATTGATAATCCCGACAACGCGGTGCGCATCTCGCGCCAGATTGACGAGATGTTCTCCAACTCGCCCTACGAAACCAAGACCGACACCGAGAAGTCGTTCGCCGCGGGCTGGGTGAAGCAGATGGGCAACATCGAGTTCCTCATCCTGTCGATCGGCGCGGTCGTGTTCTTCACCCTCCTGCTGGTTACGGGCAATACCATGGCGGTCGCGGTGCGCGAGCGGGTCCGCGAACTGGCGGTGCTGAAGGCGGTCGGCTTCTCCAACCGCTTCGTGCTGGTGCTGGTGCTGTGCGAGTCGTTCGTGATCGCCGGCATCGGCGGCGCGCTCGGAATTCTTCTGGCGAAGCTCTTCTCCTTGCGCGGCGATCCCACCGGCGGCATGCTGCCTTACTTTCACCTCGACACGCTGGCCATGGGCCTGGGCGGAGTGCTGGCGCTGGCGGTCGGCCTGGTCTCCGGCATCCTGCCGGCGGTGTCCGCCAGCCGGCTGCGCGTGGTTGACGCGCTGCGGAGGGTCTGACGATGGCGATTCCCATCAACTACAACCTGCGCAGCCTGCGCGTGCGCTGGAACTCGACCGTGGTCGCCGTCCTGGGCATTGCCGGCACGGTCGGCGTGTTCGTCGCCATGCTCGCGATGGCGCGCGGCTTCAAGGCCACGCTGGTCAACTCCGGCTCGGCGCAGAACGCGATTGCCCGTCGCGCGGGCGCGACCAGCGAGATGGACAGCTCGGTCACGCTCGACCAGGTGCGCGTGCTCTCCGATGCGCCGGGCGTGGCGCGCGATGCGAACGGCGCGATCGTCAGCCCCGAAGTGGTGGTGATTGCCGCCTTCCCGCTGAAAGCGACCGGCACCGACGCCAACGTCCAGGTGCGCGGCCTTTCGCCACGCGTGCTCCAGGTGCGCGACACCGTGAAGGTGGTCGAAGGGCGCTTCTTCCGGCCCGGCCTGAACGAGCTGGTGGTGGGCCGCAACGTGGCGCGCTCCTACCAGGGTTTTGACCTGGGAAGCAACATCAAGTTCGGCGGCGGCGACTGGAAGGTGGTCGGCGTGTTCGACGCCGGCGGCAGCGCCTTCGATTCCGAAGTGTGGTGCGACCACACCGTGCTCAGCGAGGTCTACAAGCGCCCCGCCAACATCTTCCAGTCGGTCACCGCGAAGCTCGCGTCGGCCAACGACCTGACGCGCTTCAAGGACTCGCTCACCTCCGATCCGCGGCTCACGGTGCAGGTGGACCGCGAGGTGGAGTATTACGAGAAGCAGTCGCGCATGTTCACCACCCTGATCACGGTGCTGGGATCGCTGGTGGCCGCGGTCATGGGCGTGGGCGCGGTCTTCGGCGCGCTCAACACCATGTACTCGGCGGTGGCGGAGCGCGCCAGAGAAATCGCCACCATGCGAGCGGTCGGGTTCGGCGCCGGGGCGGTGATCACCTCTTTTGTCTTCGAGTCGCTCTGCATCGCCGCGGTGGGCGGCGCGCTGGGCTGCGTCGGTGTGCTGCCGCTCAACGGCCTGACCACCGGCACCATGAACTGGCAGACGTTTTCGCACCTGGCGTTCGCGTTTCGCGTCACGCCACTGCTGCTGGTGGTTGGGATCGTGTTCGCGCTGCTGATGGGGCTGCTGGGCGGCGTTCCGCCGGCCGTGCGCGCGGCGCGCGGACCGATTGCGATGGCGCTTCGCGAACTCTAGCTCTTGCCACCGACTTACGCGGAGTCTCACCGATCAGCGTCAAGCCCGCCGTGTCGACCCGGGCCGACCTCACCCGCGTTGCTTGACCCGCCCCCCCTGCTTCTATTGCCTGCAATAACTTGGCGGGGCGGTTCGCTGCATGATATTGAGCAGCAGGAGCTTGAAACCGAGGTCTTAAGCCCTTTCTTTCCAGTGATTGTTTGGGACCACCGCCGAGGCCTCTTCTTGGCCCTCTTACTTCCAGCGTAGCAGGTTGGGCGGAGTGAATGGGAAGGCGACGAGGAAAAATTGTGCCCGCGTTTCCACGCAGTTAGCGGGAAAACTGGGGTTGCCGGGGCTTGACAAGGATCGGACACGATGGCGCTTCCCGCCAGGGCGCGCGGGCGGGGTGGCGCATCTGCACCGGGTCCGTGCTCGCACACCGGTTTGTTGAAGCGTGCCGACGGCGAGGGCGCCCGCCGCTACATCATGGTAAGCACGGAAACCGGGCATTTGGAGCGGGATACGGCCTCAATCCGGGAAAAATCGGCTAAAAAACCCGGATTCTCAGGTCCAGGGGCTTGTGTTTCGGCTGTATACTTGGCGGCAACGCTGGCCCAGCTTCAGAGCGCGCACGCCCTCCCTCTGCAACGCGGCCTGTACCGCATACGAGGATTTCCTGACGGCTCCTGCCATCGCGACCATTGGTCCCGGAAAGGCGCCCACACCACCGGACCCGAAGAATCTCGCAACCATGCTGCGCGACTGGTTGGGACAGGAACGGCTCAACTGGTCGGGCACGCCGGGCGAGCTGGCGTCGGCGCTGAAGGTCAGCGTGCCCGAACTGCTCAGCCTCATCGAAAACAGCGGGCCCGCGCTGGAGCGCCTGGGAGTGCAGGCCATGGTGCGCACCCAGAAGAGCGGAATGCGCCAGGTGGTGCTGTCGCGCAGCGATGCGCGCGCTTCGGCTGCCGCAAGTGCGCCGGGACCGGCTTCGAAGACCATCCAGCCGCCTGCGGCGTCGCGCGAAATGGCGAGCGCGACGGTAGTTGATCCGCGGAGCGTGGTGGTCCGGCCGCCGGCGGAGGAGGTTGCTCGCCGTCCGGCGACCGCTCCCGCTGCGCCGGGCGCTTCGCCGGTGACCGCCGCCAACACGCCCGCACCGGTGGCTGCTTCAACAGCGGCGGCAAACACGGCCTCGGTGGCCACAATTGCGGCTCCCGATACAACCGCCGCGCTGACGGCTGCGCCGCGTTCGAGCGCCGCGGCCGCCCCGGCCGTCGACTACGGGCGGCTGATGGGTTCCGCGCCGGACCCGGCCGGCGCCGAGTCCGCGCGCCGCATGCGGCTGTTTGGCGCCAGTGCCGCGGCCGCGCTGCTGGGGGCAGTGGCCCTGCTCTGGCTGTTTGCCGGCAGCAACGGTCCCAGGGGCCTGGTGCAATCCGAGCAGGCAGTGCAAACCGGCGACGTGGGCGCGAACAATCCCGCGCTGCTGGAGGCGGCGAAGGCGGGCGACACCTCGGCGCAGTACACGCTGGCGATGAAATATCTGCGCGGCAACGGCGGCGACATCGACCGGACGGCGGCGGCCGAATGGCTGCATCGCGCGGCGCGCAGCGGACACGCGGCCGCGCAGTTTGAGCTAGGCAATGCCTATGCCGCCGGCAAAGGCGTGCGGGCGGACCAGCGCACTGCCTACGCGTGGCTGGCCGTCGCCGAGGCCAACGGCGAGCAGCGTGCGGCCGATGCGCTGCGCCAGGTGGCGGAGAACATGTCGCGTCCTGAAGTGGGCGAGGCACGGTTCAAGGTGGGCGACATGTATGCGCGCGGCGTCGGGGTGCGGCGCGATTCGGTGGCCGCCTACTCCTGGTATGCCCTGGCTGAACAGGCCGGCAATGCGAGCGCCAAGCGGACCACGGCGGGACTGGCCGGCCATATGTTGCCCAGCGACGTCGCGGCCGGACGCAGCCGCGCCGCCGACTGGCTGCAAGCGCACGGCGGCGGCAAGTAGGCGCCGTGGGGTGGAAGTCTTGAGCAAAGGTTGATTTTTCAAATCCGTGAGTAAAGGACTGGCAAATGCCCGACAGCGTGTACGACATTGCAGTTGCCGCCGCAAAGACGACGGGACCCGATAAGCCTGGTTCATCGGATACGTACTACAAGGTCCAGGTGAGGGCGTGGACCAAGTTCGATCCGACCAATGCCGAGCTGATCGATATCGCCAGCGCAGTGGAACAGGGGACCGCGTTCCTGACCGCCATCGAAGTGGCCCGCGTGGCGACGGGCACGCACGAGATTGACGATCCCGACGTGCGTGAGCAGTTCGAGAACGTGGCGGCGGCGGAGCGTGTCGTGCGGCACCTGGAGGACCTGCCGGACGCGGTGCGCGACAAACTGCGCAGCGCGCTGGCCGGCGGACAGGCCAAGCGCGTCGCCGGGTAGATTTCTGCTCCCTCGCTATGCCTGCCGGCACGGATAGAGTGCTCACCGAACCCGCGGCCAACGCCTCTCTGTATCTGGGCGGACGATACGCCCAGGCGCTGGAATTTCTGTGCGCGGCACGCGAAGGCCCGGCCAACATCACGCTCCTGATCTCGGAACCGGGACTGGGCAAAACCTGCCTCTTGCGCGCCGCCCTGGCGCGCCTCGAACCAGGCTCGCGTACCGCATTCGTCTTCTGGACACAACTGGAGCCGCTGGAGTTCATCCAGCATCTGCTTTCGGCGGCCGGCGTGTCCGAACCGGCGGGCGACGTGGCGACGGCGCAGAAACAATTGCAGGAAGTGCTGCAGGATTCCGCCCGCGCCGGGAAGCGCTTCGTGCTGGCGATTGACGAAGCGCAGAACCTTTCGCCCGAGGCGCTGGAAAAACTCTCCGCCGTGCTGGACTTCGGACTGGCGAAGACCGGGCGGCTGCACGTCATTTTCGCGGCGCTGCCCGGCTTTACCGCCTCGCTGGAAAGACCGCAGGCGCGCCGCCTGCAGGAGCGCGTGGGGGGAGTGGTGTCACTGGCGGCGCTCACCCACAACGAGACGGCGGAGTACATCGAATTCCGCAGCCGGCGTGCGGGCGAAGCGCGCCTTCCGCAGGAAGAGGCCCGGAGGATCGTTTCGGGCAGCGGCGGCGTTCCGCGAGTGATCGATCAGCTCTGCGATGAGGCGTTGCGCCGCATCGCGGGCAATGAGCAGGAGACCGCCGAGATCACGCTCCTCGATAGCGCGCTGGGCGCCCTCTTCCCTGCCGGTCAGTTGCCGCGCTACGCAATTCCCTTCGAGCCGGCGCAACCTCCACCGTCGGCTGCGCCAATTGCCCGGCCCGCGGCCACGGCGGACGTCCCGGCAAGGCCTCCTGCGGCGGCGCGGGAACGGGCAGCAGCTCACCGAGCGCCGGCGCCGCCCGCTTCACCGCCGCGGCCCGCGCCATCCCGCCCACAGGCCGGCCCGGCCGATCCGAGCGTGGCGAAAGTTTGCGAATGGTTCCTTGAGCCGCGGCGATCGTGGTCGGGTACGCCCGCCGAACTTGCTGTGGCCAGCGGCGCCGCGGCAGAGGGCCTGGCCGAGCGCCTTCAGGCCAGCGCCGACGTGCTGCGCGGATTCGGCGTGCAAGCAGCCGTGGTGCGGCGTCCCGGCCGGCCGCGCATGATTACCCTCTCCCGCTTGTCCGCTTAGCGATCTCCCAAACCGCCGGGCTTGTTCGCCATCGAGCTGATCTGCCGTTGCGGCGGCATTCAGGCTTCCGTGGTGAGGGCTGCGCGCTCAGCGACAGCGACGCGGTCGCGCCCGGAGTGCTTGGCGCGATAGAGCGCATGGTCGGCGGCACGCAGCAGATCGGCCGGGGTGCGGCGGTGTTCGGGAAACGCGGCAACGCCGATGGAAAGCGTGATGGCCGCGAGCAGCTCGCCGTGCAAGCGGACCGAGAGGCGGCGTGCGCGTTCCAATTGCTGTTCGGCGCGCCGGCGTGCCTCGTCGGCCGCGGCATCGGGAAGAACCAGGGCGAATTCCTCGCCTCCATAGCGGCAGGCGACGTCTTCACCTCGGACGCCGGTCTGCAGCAGATTGCCGATTTCGCGCAGCATGAGGTCGCCGGCCTCGTGTCCGAAGGCGTCGTTGAACCGCTTGAAGTGGTCGACATCCACCATGAGCGCGGCCAGCGGCTTGCCGGAACGCGCCGCGCGATGGACCTCGCGCTCCAGCGACTCCTCGAGATAGCGGCGATTGAACAGGCCGGTGAGTGGATCGCGCAGTGACTGGTGGCGCAGGGTTTCGCGCAGGCGAAGGTTACCGAGCGCCAGCGCGATGTGCTCGCTCACCGTGATCGCGAGCCGGCGGCGCGCCGCTGGATCGCGCCCTGAGGCCTGCGGCTCGGGGATGGCATTCCCCAGCAACATGAGCATACCGATCGAATCACCCTGTGCGGCCAGCGGAATGCACACGCTGGCCACGCCGGCGGATGCCGGCAGGTGCGAGCAACGCTGCGCCGGATCCAAACTGAGATTTTCATGCGGGCGATTGCGGCGCAGGGCCCAGCATTGATCGGGCGCAAACACCATCTCGCCGGGCTGGCGGTCGCCCCAGCGAACGACGGCGTCGAGCAGATTGTGAGACGCGGTCAGGACGAACAAAGCGCCCGAGCAGTCGGGGAAAAAGCCGGGCATGGCGGAGGCGATAACAGCGTGCGCTTCCTCGCTTGTATAGCACGACTGGAGGAAGTCAGCCAGTTCGCTGAGCCGGCGCAGCTGCTCTTCGCGGAGGCGGGCCGCCGCCTCGCTTTCTCGCTCGCTGGTAATGTCGCGCACCACCGAACTGAAACCGCGGATGCTGCCGTCGCCATTGCGGACCGCGGCCACGTTGACGTCGGCCCAGTAGCTGCTCCCATCGCGGCGCAAGCGACGGGCAATCTCGTGATGGCGGCCGTGCGCGCGCGCTGCTGCGAGCACCAGTTCGGGCTTGCCGAGGTCGCGGTCCTCCTGGACGAAGAAGCGCGAAAAATGCTGCCCCACGACCTCGCTCTCCTGGAAGCCGGCGAGACGCGCCGCGCCCTGGTTCCAGGAAACGATGTGGCCGGCAGGATCGAGGAAGACGATGGAGTAGCCGCCGATCTGGTCGATCAGCAGGCGCAGGTCTTCACGGCTCTCGCGCAGCGACGACTCGAGCACGCGGCGGCGGCAAATTTCGCGGCGCAGAAGCAGCACCACGCAGAGCAGCAGGAGCATGCTGGCCCCCGAGCCGCCGATCACCAGCCACTGCACCAGGAACGTCTCGTGGCGCTGAGCGGCGAGGTGCTGCTCGCGCAGCCGTTCTTCCTCCGTGCGAACCGCGCTGGCGATTCCGGCGATGTCGGCGTGGTCCTGCATGGTGGGCGGTTCCACCGGATAACGCAGCTGCGCTTCCAGATCGGCGCCGGCATGGATGGAATCCTGGAGCGATTGCTGCAGCAGCGCCAGGCGCGCTTCCAGCACAGGCTCCAGCGTGCGCAGCCGCTCCTGCTGAGCGGGGTTGTCCCGGGTGAGCGTGCGAACGCGCCGGAAGTGAACCCGCGCCTGCTCGGCCGCCTTCAGGAAACGCTCCCGATGCTCGTGGCGGCCGGTGATGGTGAAGCCGTGGTGTGCCACCTGCGCCTCGAGGGCGTGCTGCTGGAACTGCTCGAGCGCATTGATGACCTCGTGAGTGTGCTCGACGCGCTCCACGGCCGACTCCAGGCGCCGCATCTGCTTGACCGCGAGCACGTCAATGGCGATCAGGATTGCCAGGGCCGCCGCGAACAACAGCAGCGCATTGCGATGCGGTCTGTTCCTGTGCGCGGTCTCTTGCCGCCCGGTGTTCGCCATATGGACGTTCGCCTGAGGGAGGACTCGATGCTAGCCAACGCGGCGCGGCGGAAGAATACGAATCAGGAGCAGGGGGCGGGCGAGAGTTCCCGTTTTGGCATGCACAAAAGTGGGGTGGCGAATGGGGACGCGGTGGCGTCGGGACTTGTGGTGGCGTGAACAGCGCGGACGGGGGTGTCCGCGCCACGCGGCCTGTGATCGATTCGCAGGCCTGGTTGCGCGCCCGGCCCCGTCCCTCCATCACCGTTGCGGATTACGGTGACGGCGTCATCGCTGAAAAAAGAAGCGCGTCCGAGATGGACGCGCTTCAGCAGGACCCTGGGGATCTAGCGCCTGTAGATGCCGTTGCCGTAGCCCTGACGATAGCCCTGGTTGTAGGCCTCGCGATAAGCGTTCTTGTAGATCTGCTTGTCGCCGCCCACGGTGCTCTGGCCATGATCGGCGTCCTTCCAGGTGTCGTGCTCGGTCGGACGGAAGCTGTGGCCGGTCTGCCGGTCCTTTTCGCCGTCGTGCAGGCCGTCCTGGTAGCCGTACTGCCGCGCGGTGCTGACAATGCTGCCGTTGCCATAGCCGCCGTAGCCGCCGTTGCGCCCGTAGCCGCCATTGCCGTACCCGCCGTTGCCGTAACCACCGTTCCCGTAGCCCCAGTTGCCGTAGCCGCGCCGGTTGCCTTCCTCCCAGCCACGCTTGTAGCCCTGGACGTAGGCGGCGCGGTCCTGGCCGCGGTAGTCGTGATCGTCGGCGCGACGGCGGCGGCCATTGCGGGCGTCGGAGAAGCCTTCCCGGTAGCCGGCCTGCCAGGCGGCGCTGTTGTTGCGGCCGTTGCGGTCCCATCCGCGATCGTCGTCATCGCGATAGTTGCGGTCGCGGTCGCGATCATGGTCGCGATCACGATATCGGTCGTCGTCGTGGTAGTAGGACCAGCTCTGCGCCGCGGCCAGCGACGCGCTGCCCGCCAGCAGAGCTGCTCCGAAGAGCGCGATTGTGAGTTTCCTCATCGTTCCCTCCCTGCCTCGGGAGGGCCGGAATCGCGGCCCTGCCGAAAGCCTGGTTTTTCGTTCTGGCGAAAGTGGCTGCTGGTGTAAACACCGCGCCAATCGCCTAGTTGCGACCCCGCCCGAACCGATCGGGCGTCGCCTTTCGTGGCCCTGTTAACACATAGAACGGCAGCCACAACCAGAGTTGCGGGTGTGAGACATGCGATGCCGACGTGAGTTGCCGGGTTGCTTGGGGGGTACCACAGTTTCGAGTTTCGCGCAGCTATGTTCCAGGGGAAGCTGAAGGCGGGCGTGCCCAGGCCGCGCACCTGGCGCAGCACGTTGCCGCGCTTGACCGCGTCAAACATCAGCGTCGAGGTCTCAACACAAAGGACACGAAGCGGCACAAAGGGGACGAAGGACGACGCAGGCGTTCAGAGCGCTTGTATTTCCCGCCAGATGTCGGCTCTTACGGCGATGCCGTCGCGCTCGGCGCGGGCACGGCGCTCGGCCATGCGCTGCCCGGGGACGCTGGGAACCTCGGCGCCGGGAGCGGAGGGCGTGGCCGAATTCACGTCGGCAACGATGGATTCCACGATGACGTTTGCTTTCTCGGCGGCGATTCGCTTCAGGTCGATCGCGATGAAGATCTGCGACAGCGAAGTCTCGGCGGAACCGGCGGTGATGTGGTGGGTTGCGTGACCTTCGGAGACCGCAGCGGCCAGCGTGTCGAGAAGAATGCGCAGGCCCACGCCCTTCCACAAGCCGATCGGCAGCAGCCGCTTGGTCTTTAATACTGCGGCCGGATCGCGCGTCACGTGATTGCTGGAATCGAAGCCTGCATCGGCGGGAAGCGGTTCCCCCGAGCGGGCCGCGCTCTCGATGCGTCCCACGGAGAACTGGCTCATGGCCATG
Source organism: Terriglobales bacterium (assembly GCA_035651995.1). Taxonomy (NCBI): domain Bacteria; kingdom Pseudomonadati; phylum Acidobacteriota; class Terriglobia; order Terriglobales; species Terriglobales bacterium. Next base: position 112,658 of record DASRER010000034.1, read on the forward strand.
TCGAGAAGAAGATGTCCGCCCTGGCGCGGCGCCGCAATGACCACGGGATTGTTGCCGACGCGCACCTGCTGGCCTCCCCAGGGCGGCATGAGCGCGATGGTGTTGGTCCAGCAAATGCCGATGCAGCCGGCGTCGGCGGCCTGGAGTCCGTAGGTGCCGGCGCGCATCCAGTGGTTGGTGTGTCGCAGGCCCACGCAGCCCACGCCGTGCTTTTCCGCCAGCGCGATGGCGCGGCCCATCGAATGCAGCGCGTTCAGGATGCCCGCGCCACCGTGCCCGTCCCAGCGCTCGAAGGCGCCCACCGCGTGCACCAGCTCAGGCGCAACGCCGGTCTTCACAATCCCTTTGCGGACGTGCTGTATGAAGAGCGGAAAGCGATTGACGCCATGCGAGTGCACGCCGTCGCGCGTGCTCTCGGCGAAAACGCGCGCCATGGTGGCGCTTTCATCCCGGGTGAATCCGTTCCTGCTCAGAACGCGCTCCAATTCGCCAACCAGCTGATCGAAGGTCACGCGCTCGTTTCGCGGCTTGAGGGTGATTGGTGGCATGAGCACCGGCGAGCATAATTCGCGAGTCGGCGTTTGCCAATCGGGACCGGTCTCGGCGTTTCGGATCGCGCGACGACTACAGCAACGACTCGATGCACGTTTCCCTCTCGTGCGGCAGGACCGCATGCGGGACGTCGGGCCCTGTCGCGGCGGGATGTTCGGCGGGATGTTCGGCGCGCTTTGCGAGCGCTTTGCCCACCAGCAGCAGCGCGGGTGTGGGCAGCGGGTCCACCTTGCCCAACTCGGCGAGCGTTTGCGTGGCGGTCTGCTGCTCACGCGTGGCGGCGCGCGAGACAATGATGCAGGGCGTGCCGCGCTCCAGGCCCGCGGCGATCAATTCATCAGCCACGCGGCCGTAGTCGCGTCCGGGCATGTAGATGGCGAGCGTGGCGTCGCTGCGCGCGAGGCCGTGCCAGTCCGTCGCTTCACCGGCGCAGCGGTTGGCGGTGGTCACGATCAGCGTGGCGGCCGCGCGGCGGTCCGTGAGCGAGCGGCGCACCGACGCCGCGGCCGCGAATGCGGCGGTTACGCCGGGCACGATCTCGTATTCCACGCCGGCCGCGTCCAGCGCATCCATTTCTTCCCCCGCGCGGCCGAAGACCAGCGGATCGCCGCCTTTCAGGCGCAGCACGTCGCTGCCGCCGGTGGCGAAGAAGACCAGCAGCGCGTTGATCTGCGACTGCGTGGTGCGCTTTTCGCCGTGCGGCTTGCCCACGTTCACCAGCAGCGCTTCCGGCCGCGCCAGCGCGAGAATCTCGCCGGAAACAAGATCGTCGTGCAGCACCACGGAAGCTTCGCCGAGCAAACGGTGCGCTTTGCGCGTGAGCAGCTCGGGATCACCGGGGCCGGCGCCCACCAGGTACACCTTGCCGTTGCGCCTGGCTGTCATCCAGCCTCCTCACGTTTCCGCACCAGGTGTAGGCCGCTGCCTCGCTGCCGCCCGAGCGCCTGCGCGGCCAGGTCATGCAACCGCTGCTTGCGCGCTTCGCCCGGCGCCTCGGCGGCAAGCACGCTGCGCCGCTCGCGGCCTATCGCGCTCACAAGGTCCTCGTACTCGGGACCGAACTGCGCCTCGAGCTGCTGGCGAAGCTGCTGCGCCATGGCCGGGCTCTGTCCCGCGGTCGAGATGGCAATCTGCAGGTCGCCGCGGCGAACGACCGCCGGGAAATAGAAGTCACAGTAGTCGGGATCATCCACCACGTTGCAGAGCACGTTGCTCTGCCGCGCGAGCGCGGCAACGGTGTGGTTCACGTCGGGCGATGACGTGGCGACAATCACGACAAAGATGCCGCGCAGGTCGTCGGCGCGAAACGGACGCGGGTCGAACGCGATCGCGCCGGCGCCGGCCCAGCGCAGAATGCGCGGCGTGGCGCGTGGCGCCACCACCCGCACCTGCGCGCCCGAACGCAGCAGCGGTTCGATCTTCGACTCGGCGACGCTGCCGGCGCCGGCCACCAGCGCGCGCCGCCCGGCGAGCTTCAGCATGAGCGGAAACAGCGCGCGATGGTTCGCGGTATCTGGACGAAGTTCGCTCATGCTTCCACTCCGTGCGGCGGCGCGCCCGGCGAGGCGTCGCGGAGAACGGCCTCCGTGCGCTCGCCGGCGGCAAACGTGCGCAACTCGCCCTCGCTGTGGCGCGAGAAAAACTGCCGCAGGTTTTCTCCCGGCGAACGCTGCGCCAGGTAGTGCCGCAGCAGGCGCTCGATGGCCGCGGGAACTTCTTCGGCCAGGCAGCGGTACCCGATGGGCCGCGCAATCGATTGATGGAGTCCCACCGCGCCGCCCACGCAGAAGTAATAGGCGTCGCGCATCTCGCCGTTGACCTTGATCTTCTTTCCGTCGAGGCCGATATCGGCGATCCAGTGCTGTCCGCAACTGTTGGGGCAGCCGGTCACGTGCAGCTTCAGGTGCTGATCGAATCCCGGCAGGCGGTCTTCGAGCTCTTCCGTGAGCCAGCGCGAAAAACCTTTCGTCTCGGTGATGGCGAGCTTGCAGAATTCCGATCCGCTGCACGCGATCGCGCCGCGCCAGAACGGCGAACCCTGCACCGGCAGGTCGGCCTGGTTCAGTTCGTGCGCCAGCGCCAGCGCATTCTGCTCGGGCACGTTGACAATGAGCAGGTTCTGCATGTTGGTGGTGCGCAGCTCGCCGGAACCAAAACGCTCGGCGAGGCCGGCGGCGATGCGCATCTGGGTGGCGCTGATGCGCCCGCGCAACACCGCCGAGCCCACGTAAACGTATCCCGGCTGTTTCTGCCGGTGGATGCCGACGTGGTCGCGATACACGTCGTTCGGCGGCTGCTCGGGCACGGCCGGATCGAGCGCAAAGCCGATGCGGCGCTCCAGTTCCTGCTGAAAGCTTTCCGCCGTCCAGCCGTGCCGCAAAAACAGAAACTTCAGCCGCGCGCGCTCGCGGTTCTCGCGGAGAACTTCGGCGTCGCGAAAAATTTCTGCGATGCCCTTCACCACCGGCGCCACCTGGTTCCAGCGGACAAAGGCGTTCAGCCGCAACGCCAGAAAAGGATCGGCCGAGAGTCCGCCGCCCACGCGCAATGAAAAACCGGTTTCCGCATGTCCGTTCATGCCCCGCGTGATGGCGGTGAGACCCACGTCGTTGATCTCCGGATACGAGCACCACACGCGGCATCCGGTGATGCTGACCTTGAACTTGCGCGGCAGGTTGTAGAACTCGGCGTTGCCCACGAGCATGCGCGTGACCTGCACGGCCAGCGGCGACGCGTCGCAGAGCTCGTCGGCGTCCACTCCGGCCAGCGGGCAGCCGGTGATGTTGCGCGTGTCGTCGCCGCACGAGCCCATGGTCGTGAGCCCGGCGCGCCACAACGATTCGAGCAGCTCCGGCAGCGCTTCAATCGTGATCCAGTGCAGCTGAACGTTCTGCCGCACGGTCAGGTCGGCGGCGCCGCGCCCGTAGCGCTCCGTCACATCGGCGATCGTCCGCAGCTGGTGCGAAAGCAGCAGCCCGTTCGGGATCCGGATGCGCACCATGAAGTACGGCAGCGCCTTGCCCTCGCCATTCTTGCCGCCCACCACGCCGGCGCCGTCGCCCTGCGTGTACACGCCCCAGGCGCGGAAGTACGTGCCCAGCCACTCCGGCGGGATGGAAGCGAAACCGGAGCGCGCGAACGCGCGGATTTCGTCCAGGTGCTCCCACGCGTTTTTCTCGCGCTTCAGGCGTTCCACACGCTGCGCCTTGGTTTCCTGCACTGCCTGCGCCATAAACCTCCCGGAAAAGCAAAAGACCCACTCCCGTTGCCGGTGAGTGGGTCCTGAATGAATAATTGCCGGTTAAATCAGATCATCCATGATCACTCGCCAGAACGGACACACACCCGCGGCAACAACACATACACGCGGCGTTCTGGCAGATGCACATCATGGACGCACAAAGTACAACACGCGACGCGAACCCTGTCAAACATCGCCCGCGATGCGGGACGAGCCGTCCCGCCCCGGCGATGCGATATAAAGGATGCGGCCACGAATTGGCGGGTGCAAAGAATTTTGGGAATACGGCATGAACGAGTTCAGCGAAGAGATCGCCCTGGAAGGCCACATCATCGACTCCTGGGTCCTGCCCAAGGTCTTCGACGCGGTCATGGACCTGGGCGGCTCCTTTGATCTGAAGGAGATACGCGTCGGCCGCCGCAAAGACGAAACCTCGTTCGCGCGCCTGCGCGTCATGGCCGACAGCGAGCAGCGGCTCGACCGCATCCTGACCGCGCTGCAGCAGTACGGCGCGGTGCTGGTTTCCAGCAGCGATGTCCACACCGAGCCGGCGCCCTGCGATGGCGCCCTGCCCGACGGTTTCTACTCCACCACCCACATGCCCACCGAGGTGCGCCTGGGCGGCAAGTGGGTGAACGTGGCCGATACGGAAATGGACCTGGCCATCGTGGTGGACTCCGCGCGCCGCTCCGCGCGCATGCTGCCGATGGCCGACGTGCGCAAGGGCGACGCCGTCGTGGTCGGCCACGAGGGTATTCGCGTGCTGCCGCCGCAGCGCGCGCGCGAACGCGAGATCTTTTCCTTCATGGCCAGCGACGTTTCGTCGGAGCGCCCCAAGCGCCTGGTGATCGACGAGATCGCGCGGCAGATGCGCGAGATCCGCTCGCATGGCGGGAAAATTCTCGTCGTCGCCGGGCCCGCGATCGTGCACAGCGGCGCTGGGGCCTACCTGGCGCGCATCATCCGCGCCGGCTATGTGCAGGCGCTGTTCGGCGGCAATGCGATCGCCGCTCACGATGTGGAAAGCGTGCTGATGGGCACCTCGCTCGGCGTCGCCCTCCACAGCGGACAGCCCGTGGAAGGCGGACATCGCCACCACATGGTTGCCATCAACGCCATCCGGCGAGCGGGCTCGCTGCGCGCGGCCGTGGAGACGGGCGTCCTCCGCGAAGGCGTGATGTACGAGTGCATCCGCAACAATGTCGAGATGGTGCTCGCCGGCTCGGTGCGCGACGATGGCCCGCTGCCCGACGTGGTCCTCGACATGACCGAGGCGCAGCGCCGCATGCGCGCCGCTGTCAGGGGCGTGGAGATGGCGCTGATGATCGCCACCATGCTGCACTCCATCGCCACCGGGAACATGCTGCCCGCGGCGGTGAAGGTGGTCGCGGTGGACATCAACCCGGCCGTCGTCACCAAGCTGGCCGACCGCGGCACCTTCCAGGCGCTCGGGCTGGTGACGGACGCTGAATTATTTGTGCGCGAGCTGGCCGAGGCGCTCGGCGTTTAGCGCTGCTTTCCGGGACTTCAGTGGTGTGTCTCATGGGAATGCGCCGCGAAGAAACGGAGCCACGGAGAAGCTCGTTCTTGTGTTTCTCCGCGCCTCCGCGCCTCCGCGCCTCCGCGGCTGAGCGAACTACCGCAGGGACACGCTGATTTAAGACCTGCGCTGCGCCGTGCGCCCCTTCCGCCGCACTTCCGGTTTCACGCCGGCGGCCCTGCTCTCGCTGGTGATCGGCGGCGGCGCCCACACCGCCATCTTCAGCGTGAGCGGCGCTCCGCTTGCCCGCCTTCCGGGTTTTGCTGGGCAAAGCATTGGGCTTCGCCTTTCTTTCATTTCAGCAGTCGCGACTGAGCGTCGCGTTGCCTATCCTCGACGCGTTATAGACCCCATAACTTTTCTTTCTTAGAAGAAAACCGGATAAGCGCGAGAGGAACTATCAATTGGACGCGCCGGCGCCGCTCCGGTACTGTCGCTCGCGGTCGAGTTCTTCGCTCAACCAAAAAAACAATTGAGCGCAGGCATTGGGGAGAAGGCGAGCCGTCTCTCGATGAGAAGGGTGTTTTTTGCTGCGGTGATGATGTTCTGTTCAGCCATTTCCGTCCCGCCAGGGTGCGCCGCCCAAACCTCCGGCGACGCGCCGCCGGACCTCACGCGGCGTGTGCAGGAGCTGGAAAAGCAGTTGGAGGACCTGCGCGGGCAACTGGCCGCATTGCGAAACGCCGGTTCTCTGCTCGGCACAGCGGCACGGGGCGCGACCCCGGCAATCACAAACGCGGTCCCGGCGGCGCCGCCGGCAACTTCACCGTCGCTCTCGCGGCTGCTCGGCAACACCACGTTCAGCGGCTTTGTGGACATGTACTACAGCACGAACTTCAATCAGCCGGCCGCGCGCACGGCCGGACTGCGCTCGTTTGACGTGAACAGCAATCAGTTCGGGCTGAACCTGGTCGAACTGGTCGCCGACAGGACGCCCGACGTGAACAACAGCCGCACCGGCTATCGCATCGCGCTCGGCTTCGGGCAGGCGATGAACGCGGTGAACGGCAGCGACGCCGGCGGCCTGAATTTCGCGCAGTATCTGAAGGAAGCCTACTTCTCGTATCTCGCGCCCGTCGGCAAAGGCCTGCAGGTGGACGCGGGCAAGTTCGTCACGCCGCACGGCGCCGAGGTCATCGAGACCAGGGACAACTGGAATTACTCGCGCGGTCTTTTGTTCAGCTACGCCATTCCCTACTACCACTTCGGAATGCGCGCCAGGTACAGCTTCAGCGACAAATACTCGCTCACCGGCTTCTTCGTGAACGGCTGGAACAACGTGGTCGACAACAATACCGGCAAGACCTACGGGCTGGGCCTGGGCTGGAACCCGACGAAGAAGATCAGCGTCGCGCAGAACTACATGGCCGGCCCGGAGCAGGGCGCCACGAACTCCAACTGGCGCCAGCTCTCCGATACCGTCGTCACCTGCACGCCCAACCCGCGGCTCTCCCTGATGGCCAACTACGACTACGGCCGCGGCGATCGCGTCGCCGGAGTGAAAGGTCCGGTGTACTGGACCGGCATTGCCGGCTACGTGCGTTACGCGCTGGGCGAACGCTACGCGCTGGCCACGCGCTACGAGTACTACCTGGACCACGACGGATTCACTACGGGCACGGCACAGCACATCCACGGCTTCACCGGAACGTTTCAGCGCGCCATCGCGCAGCACCTGCTCACGCGGCTCGAGTTCCGCCGCGACGTCTCGAACCAGCCGGTGTTCGCGCGCGGCCCGGGGCTCGACAAGGCGCAGAACACCTTCGCGGCGGGCATGGTCTACATGTTCGACAGCCGCGAAGGCGCGAACTGAGCCTGCCGATGCGCAACCTTGCTTTGTTCGAACGGACGTTGGGCGGCGCCTTGGCGCCGGCATTGCGCGGGAGCCCGGCTTGGGCGCGCAGCACTCAAACACCCCAACGACCAGTGCTCAAGCCGGCCCGCACCAGAAACGAAGCTGGCATTCAGCGACGAGAACGAGGAGCAAGCATGCAGACCGAATCGAACAGCGGTAGCGGTACCGGAAGATTTTCGCGACTGTCGCGGCGCCTCCGCGACCGTGAGTGGAGGCGCTACGGCGCCCTGCTGCTCAGCGGCAAGCTCATGGGCATCGGCCTGGCGCTGATGATCATGTTCGTTGTCTCCAGCGTCTTCTTCACCACGGCGCTGGCGGCGGCAAGCGAGGTCAGGGCCGCCGACATCGTGAACCCGATCAACACCGTGTGGACGCTGCTGGCGGCTTTCCTCGTCTTCGGCATGCAGGTGGGCTTCACCATGCTCGAGGCCGGGTTCTGCCGCTCGCGCGAAACCGTGAACGTGCTCATGGAGTGCATCGTTGACACGTGCCTCTGCGGGCTCCTGTTCTACGCGTTCGGTTTCGCCTTCATGTTCGGCAGCGGCAACGGGTTGATCGGCCGCCAGTATTTCTTCCTCCAAGGCGCGCCGCCAACCTACGGGACGACGGGCGTGGCATTCCTGGCGTTCTGGCTGTTCCAGTTCGCCTTCGCCGACACCTGCTCGACCATCACCTCGGGCGCGATGATCGGCCGCACAGGCTTCGTCGGCGATCTGCTTTACAGCGTCGGCGTCTCCGGATTCATCTATCCCATCATCGGCCACTGGGCATGGGGGCCGGACGGCTTCCTCGCGCTGATGGGGGCCGAAGGACACTTCCTGCCCTCGCTCGGCGCCGGCTTTCACGACTTCGCCGGCTCAACCGTGGTGCACACCATCGGCGGCTTCATCGCGCTCGCCGGTGCGATTGTGCTCGGCCCGCGCCTGGGAAGGCGCTTCAAGCGCGACGGCGGCGGGCCCATGCTGCCGCACGACCTGGTGATCGCCGCCAGCGGCGGACTCATTCTGTGGTTCGGCTGGTACGGCTTCAACCCCGGCAGCACGCTTTCGGCGATGGACTACGAGGGCATCGGGCGCGTGGCCGCCAACACCACGCTGGCCGCCTGTTCCGGCGGATTGATCGCCATGATCGCCGCCTACTTCGCCACCAAAAAGTGGGACCTGGCGTTCACCGTGAATGGATTTCTGGCCGGACTGGTGGCCATCACCTGTCCCTGTTACTGGGTGAGCCCAGCCGGCGCGATCATTCTGGGGGGCGTCGCCGGGGTGGTTGTGTATCTGGGCGTAGAGGCGCTGGAGTGGCTGCGCATTGACGATCCCATCGGCGCGGTCCCGGTGCACGGCTTCTGCGGCATATGGGGCACGCTGTCGCTGGGCCTGTTCGCCTGCGGAAAGTACGGAGCCACGGGGCAGCTGGCGGCCGACAACTCCGCGCCCCTCACCGGCCTGTTCTACGGCGGAGGCTGGAAGCTGCTCGAGGCGCAGTTGGTGGGCAGCGCGATCGTCACGGCGTCAACTTTCAGCGTAGCGCTTGCGCTCATGTACCTGGTGCATGCCACCGGCCAGTTGCGCGTCTCGCGCGCGGGCGAGTTGTTCGGGCTCGACCTGCACGAGCACGGCTTCCCCGCGTATCCCGAGTACGTGATCGCGGCCGGCGCGTCGCCCGCGGGTTTGCTTGCAGTCTCAGAGCCGGCGGCGGCGAAAGCGGCCAGCGCTTCGGTGCCTCCGGTTGCCATCATCGACACCGGCAGAGCGGCAGAGGCTTCGGCCGGATCTTAGCTGGCCGGTGGGTACGACCGCGGCGGGCGCCAAACCTGGCGCCCGCCGGTTTTTGCTGCGCGTCTCAGCCCTTCTTTTTCGCGCGCTCGATGTTCCTGGCCACGTACCAGTCGTACGCCTTCACCAGCATCCAGGGCGGCAGGGCGGCCAGCGCGATTTCCTTCCACGAAGTCGCGTCGTGCCTGCGCCAGGCCTCGACGGCGTCGGCAATCTTGCCCTTCATCTCCGCCGCGACCGGCGCCTTGAAACCGATGCCAACCACCGAATGTGGCAGCGTGCGCATCCCCGCCGCGGTCACCACGCAATCGTCGAACGGCGCCAGCAGCGAGCGGAAGCCGCTGGCGGTGAAGCGCCAATAGTCGTCAGGAAACAGGTGCACGGGAAAAAACATGACCGAGCTGAGGATCACCACGCCGCCCGGCGCCAGCACGCGATGCAGCTCCTGCAGCGCCAGCCACGGCTTTTCCACGTGCTCGATCGTCTCGAGCAGGATGGCGGTGCCCGCGACTTCGCTCGGAAGATCGAGCCTCTGAACGTCGAGGACGCGGTCAACCCCGATGCCGGGCTCCATGTCTGACGCGACATAGTTCCTGCCGCGAAAGAAGTCGCGCACCTTGCCCCGCGACTCCTGCCCGACGGTGTGCCCCGCGCCGAACTCGTAGATGGGTTGCGGAAGCTGGGTCACCGCGTCAATCCGCTTCACCAGTTTGAGGATGGTGGTCCGCATTCGGCTCGGACGCGAGAGTTCCTACTTCGCGCTGATCACGTAATCCTTGAAGTAGCTGCTGCTGTCGGTTTTCGACCACAGCCCGATGCGGCCGGCGACGGGCGGCTGCAGCACCGGGTTGTTCGCGGGAAACAAATCCGGATTGGGCGGCGCGCCGCCGCGTCCCGGACCGGGCTGGCTGCCGAGCGTGTACTCCAGCGCGAGCGTGCCGTCGAGCCAGGCCTTGAAGTCGGCGCCTTCGACCGACATCTTCAGCTCATGCCACGCCGCGCGGTCGAGCATGAACGGTCGGGCGCGATCGCTGAACTTCACCGGGCGCCGGATGCCGTTGTGGAACTCCCACAATGCCACGTTGTTCTCCGTGTCGTTGTAGCGGACGGCGAGCCAGTCGCCGTTCGGCTTCACGTTGAACAGAATGCCCGAGCAGCGGTCCGCGTCACCGGCGATGGTCTTGAACTTGACGCTGATCGTGCCGTTGGAAAAATTGTCCACGCCGCGCAGCACGGCCACCGGGTAATAAGCGAACTGCTTGGCGTTGTCCATCAGCTCTTCGTTGCTGGTGCCATAGAGCCGGCGCGCGCTTTCCACCAGCAGGCGCGTGGGATTGTCCTTGCTCGCCACCCAGGGCCGCCCGTCGACCATGATGACTTTGTCGGGCCCGTCCTGTGCCACGACCCACGTTCCCACCATTGGCTCAAAAGTTGCCGGGGGCTTCCCTGGCTGCTCCTTGCCGAAGTCAATCTTCTTGTCGGCCGCCGGCGACCCGCTCGCGCGCAGCGCGGCGAACAGCGCCAGCAAAATCAGGACACGACAACTCTTCATCTGCTCCTCCGGTAATTCAGCGCGGCGCACGCCAGCGCCACGCCCGGCCATGCGACGTAAAACACAACTGCCGCGCCGCGCGGCTCGGCGGCGAGCGGGTGTCCGCGAAAGTCATCGTCATTGTCGGCGCTCGGCGCGATGCCCGCAAGCGAATAGATGCTCTCCAGCACGGCTTCCGGCGTGGTCGCGCGGCTGCTTGCGCTGCGTCCGTTCAGCTCGTACTCGATCTCGCCATAGCCGGCGGCGGTCTGCTCGAACAGGCCGATCGAAGTCGTGGAAACATACTCCACGTGAAGCTGCGGCAGCACGCGGCGCAGCTTCGAGAGCGTCCTTCGCTCCAGGTCAACGCGCCTGGGATCTTCCGGCGCCAGATGCACGCGAATGCGCAGGGGCGCCGCGATCGTGCGCAATGCGGCTTCGTCGCCGCGCGAGAACGAGTTCATCCGGTTCTCGGCCAGGTCCCAGCTCGGCCGGATCAGGGAGAGCGCCCCTGTGAGGGCCACGGCGGCCACCCCGAGCGCGAGTGAAGCCCACGCACGCCTTCTGACGGCAGTACCGATGCGGATCCAGATCGCGGCGAAAGCCAGCCCCGCCGCAATCAGCGCAACCGCGATCAGCAACGAATCGAGCCGCACCAGCCCGTGCTGGAACTGGCCGACCATCGCCGTGGGCGTGTAAGCCGCCAGGCGCTCCCAAAGGCCTCCGTGGATCGCCGCGATGAAACTCACGATCCACGTGCCTACCGTGATGCTGAGCGTGATGATCGCCGCAGTGGAGGGATGCTCCGCGATGGCCGCCGCGGCGCAGGCGAGCGCGATGGTGAGCCCCGCATTCAGCAAGTGCCCGAGCACTACGGCGGCCAGTTCGGGTGCGTAGATGCTTCCGCCATACGCCGCCCACAGCAGAACTGCCGCCGCGGCTGCCAGCGACGCGATCAGCCAGCCGGCAAGCAGCACCGCGGCCTTCACCGCAACCCGCACCCATGTGGCAGCAGCAAGCTGCGATTCGATCTTGAGGGCGCCGCTCTGCTTGTCGCCGGCAACCAGCCGAATCGCGACGAACGGCAGCAGAAATGCCGCCGCAATCTCACAGCCGCTGAACGTCGGCGCCCAGATGCCCACCAGCGGCGAGAATGCCTCGCCCACGCCGGCGGAGGTGCCGCCACGTCCGCTGGCTTCGCCATACGCGCGGACCGCGCTGATGAATGCCACTCCTACCAGCGGCCCCATCAAGACGAGGAAAATCCACCAGGCGCGCGACGCCAGCAGTTCGCGCCACTCTTTTCGGATGAGAGGCCAGACGACTCCCCTAGGTGAGGCCAAGAAACACCTCTTCCAGGCCGGGACCGGCCGGGGCCGCGCCACGCGCGGCGGCCAGCGCGCAGAGTTCCGCGAGCGTGCCTTCGCCGCAGACGCTGCCGGCGCTGATCAGGACAAAGCGGTCGCACACCCGGGCCGCGTCGGCAATCTGATGGATGGAGAGCAGCATGGCGCGATCGCCGCCGGCGAATGCGCGCAGCTTGCGCGCAAGGTCGCGCGCCTGGCGCAGGTCGAGCCCTTCGAACGGCTCGTCGGCCACCAGCAGCGGCTGCGGCGTGAGCAGCCCAATGGCCAGCAGCGCGCGCTTCCGCTGGCCCTTCGACAGCCGGCCGAGCGGACGGTCCAGCAGCGGCCCCAGCTCGAGGGCGCGCAGCACGTCTTCACGCAGCGGGCGGCGGCCGCCAAAAATGTCCATCGTGTAGTCGAGCGCCCAGGCAAGCGGCTGCGAGGGCCACGGCGCGATCGCATCGGGCAGATAGAACAGCAGCGCCGAACGCTCATCCGGCGTCAACGGCCGGCCGTCGCGAACGATGGCGCCGCTGTCGGCCGCGAGCACGCCGCCCATGCACTCCAGCAGCGTGGTCTTGCCGGAGCCGTTGGGGCCGATCAGCCCCAGGATCTCGCCGTGGCGGATGGAAAATGACGCGTCCTCGACGGCAACCACCGGTCCAAAGCGCTTCGTGACACCCGCCACCTCCACGAGCGGCGTTACCGCAGGATTTGGCGCAGACATGAGGAGAATTCAGCCCGTCATTCTACCGGATGCGCCGCCGCCAGTTTCAAACCGTGAGACGCGGTTGACGGTATTCGGCGCGTGAGTAAGATGACGCACCATGCGTCGACTGCGTACGTTTTTTCTGACCGCGCTCGCCCTCGCGCTCCTGAACACCGCCTTCGCCGCCGCTCAAACCGCTGACGTCAACTCCGCCGCCGCCCGCGAGGCGCGCCTGGCCTGGTTCAAGCAAGCCAAGTACGGCATGTTCATCCACTGGGGCCTGTACGCGATTCCGGCGGGCGAGTGGAAGGGACGGCGTTCGCTCGGACTCGGCGAGTGGATCATGAACCGCTCGCACATTCCCGTGAAGGAGTACGAGCAGCTCACCAAGCAGTTCAATCCCGTCAAGTTCAGCGCCGATGCCTGGGTGCAGCTCGCGCAGGACGCCGGCATGAAGTACATCGTGATCACGGCAAAGCATCACGATGGCTTCGCCCTCTTCGACTCCCGGGTCAGTAAGTACAACGTGGTCGCGGCCACGCCGTTCAAGCGCGACATCCTGAAAGAGCTCGCGGCCGCCTGCCAGAAGCGCGGCATGCCGCTCGGCTTCTACTACTCCCAGTCCCAGGACTGGCATGAGCCCGGCGGCGCCGGCAACGATTGGGACTTCGGCCCCGACATCGGCCCTGACGGCAAGGAGCGCAAGGACTATGACGCCTACCTGCGCGGCAAGGCCGAGCGGCAGGTGAAAGAGCTGCTCACCAACTACGGCCCGGTCGCACTCATCTGGTTCGATACCCCGCGCATGATGACGCCGGAGCGCGCCCAGCGCTTCACCGACATTCTGCGCAGCACGCAGCCCAGGACGCTGATTGACGGTCGTCTCGGCGCCGCCGGCGACTACGTCTCCACCGGCGATAACGTCGTCCCTTCCGGCGTGCAAACCGAGTACTGGGAGGTCCCCGCGACCACGAACCACACCTGGGGCTATCGCACCGACGATACGGACTGGAAGTCGCCCGGCGAGATCACCTTCAAGCTGATCGACATCGTCAGCAAGGGCGGCAACTATCTGCTCAACGTTGGCCCCATGGCCAGCGGCCTCATCCCGCAGGCGCCGCAGGACAACCTGCGCACCGTCGGCCGCTGGCTCAAGGTCAACGGCGAAGCGGTGTACGGCGCCGGCCCGTCACCATGGGGCGAAGAGATGGGCGAGATGAGTTCGAAGGGAGCCAAGGACCTGCGCGGGCAGCCGCTGGCGCTGCCCCACAACGAGTGGCGCGTGACCACCAAGCCCGGCAAACTCTACTTCACGTTCTTCCAGGAGCCTCGCGTCCCGTTTGAATTGCCGGCCATGAAGAACGCAATCAAGCGGGCCTACTATCTCGCCGACGGGAAACCGGTCGAAGTGAAAGAAGAGAACGGGCGGCGGCAACTCGTCATTCCGCGTCCCATCCTCGATCCCATGGCCACCGTCGTGGTGGTCGAGATCGAAGGCGACAAAGTCGAGCGCTGACCCGCAAACTGCGCTTCACGGCCCCGGGCACTCACGCACGGGGCTGTTCTCTGGCCATGGGAAGCCGCGTGCCGGCCGGTATACAGCTAGTCGCCAATCGGTATACCGCGAGCGGGGTGGCCGGCGCCGGGACCAGTTGCCGCCGAAGGTTCTCATGGCGTATAAGCGTGGATGCCGCGCCAAGCGGCCCAAACGACGGAGAAAATAGGATGTACCCCCGGACCTTTGCCTATCATCGCGCTGCGTCGTTGAGCGAAGCCGTGCGCATGCTGGGCCAGCTTGGCCCTGAGGCGCGGCTGCTGGCCGGCGGCCAGAGCCTGATCCCGCTTATGAAGCTGCGGCTGGCCAGCCCCGCGGCGCTGGTCGACATCGGCCACGTCCCCAACCTGAACTACATCAACAAGACGAATGGCGGCTTTGCCTTCGGGCCGCTGAGCCGCCACGCCGAGGTCGAGCGTTCACCCGCCGCCGCGCAAATTCCCATCCTGCACGACTGCGCCGCCGGCATCGCCGACGTGCAGGTCCGCAACTGGGGCACGCTGGTTGGCTCCATCGCCGAGGCTGACCCGACCGGCGACTGGGCGCCGGTATTGCTCGCGCTGGGCGCCGATGTCGTGTGCCAGGGCGAGAGCGGCGAACGCACGCTGCCGCTGGCCGAATTCATTACCGACGCCTTCACCACCCGTTTGCTGCCCGGTGAAATCGTGCGTGAAGTACGCGCCCATCGTCCGGCAAAGAACAGCGGTGGCGCGTACATCGCGTTCAAGCGCTGCGCGCCTGTGTATGCCTCGGCCAGCGCCGCGGTCCAGCTCACACTGGAAGATCGCGTCTGCCGCAATCCGCGCATTTTCCTCGGCGCAGTGGGACTCACGCCGGTGCACGCGCGCGAAGCCGGGCGCGCGCTCGAAGGCCGCGCCATCGACGAGAAAACCATCGCCGCCGCGGCCGACGCCGCGCGCGCCGCCGCCGATCCCCAGTCGGATCAGCGCGGCTCGGCCGAATACAAGCGCGAGCTGGTTCGCGGACTCGTCACGGAAGCCATTCGCGCCGCCGCGCGCCGCGCCGCCGGCCAGCCCGTGGAGGTGGCGCACCACTATGCCTGAGGCGGCCAAGATCGCTCTCTCCTGCCGCGTGAACGGGCGCGACGTGCAGGCCGAAATCGAGCCGCGCACGCTGCTTGTCGAATTCCTGCGCGACGAACTCGACCTCACCGGCACGCACATCGGTTGCGACACCAGCTTCTGCGGCGCCTGCACCGTGCTGGTGAACGGGCGCTCGGCCAAGTCCTGCACCTTGTTCGCATTCCAGGCCGGCGGCGCCGAGGTCCTCACTGTCGAAGGCCTGGCGCGCGATGGCCAGCTGCATCCGGTGCAGCAGGCGTTCGTCGACCATCACGGCTTGCAATGCGGCTACTGCACGCCCGGCATGATGATGTCGGCGGTGCACCTGCTCGCCGAAAACCCCGACCCCAGCGAGCACGACATCCGCAAGGGCCTCGCCGGCAATTGCTGCCGCTGCACCGGCTACCAGAACATCTTCAAGTCCGTGGCCGCGGCCGCGAAGATGGGGGGCCGCTGATGGCGTTCAGCTTCGGTGGCGGCTTCCAGGTCCAGCGCTCGCCCGAGAGCGTCTACGAGTTCCTCACCGACCCGCAAAAGTTCTGTCCCCTGATGCCCGACTTCCAGTCCATGACGATGCATGACGCTACTCACTTCACGGTCAGGGTCAACGTCGGCGTCTCGCACATCCGCGGCGTCGCCGACGTGAAGATGGAACTGGCCGCCGCCGAGCGCCCGCGCCGCGCGCAATATAAAGGACAGGGCGCTGTGCCCGGCGGCAACGTCTCGCTCACCGCCGGCTTCGAACTCTCGCCATCCGACGGTGGTACGCAGGTCACCTGGAAGGGTGATGCGCAAGTCTTCGGGCGCATCATCTCCATGGCCGGCGGCCTGCTCGAGCCCCTCGCCAGGAAAAACCTCCAGAAGCTGATTGATTCGTTGCAGGCGGCGCTGAATTCCGGCGCGGCGGCGCCGCCGGCGGAGGCCCGCCATGCCTAAGAAGGCTTCCTTTGCGAAGCGCGCAGCCAGCGGCAAGCCCCGCCGCAGACCAACAACGCTGCCGCGCCAGCAGCGCGCCGTCGAGCCATCCGCCGACAAGCAGGAACGCTGGGTTGGCAAGCCGCTGGTGCGCAAGGAAGAGGCGCGCCTGGTTCGCGGCAACGGCAAGTTCATTGACGACTTCAAGCTGCCTGGCATGGCGTATATGCGGCTGGTGCGTTCGCCGTTTGCGCACGCGCGCATCACCGGGGTGGACGTTTCCGCCGCGCAGAAGCATCCCGGCGTGCTGGCCACGCTGACCGGCGCCGAGGTGGCCGCGCTCACCACGCCCTACATCGAGATCGGGCCCGATCCCAGCTCACGCATCAAGGACTACTGCCTGGCGGTTGACGTGGCCCGCTACCAGGGCGAACCGGTTGCGGCCGTGATCGCGCAAACGCGCGGCGCCGCCGAAGACGCGGCCGAACTGGTGCACGTCGAGTATGAAGTGCTCGAGCCGGTGGTGGACGCCGAGTTCGCGCTGAGCGACAAGGTCGTCCTCCACCAGGCGATGGGCGCCAACAAAGTGTGGAATGGCGTCTTCGAGTACGGTGACGTCGCCCAGGCGTTCAAGGACGCGGCGTATGTCGTCAGCATCGATCGCATGCACTTCCATCGCTTCTCCTCCACGCCGCTGGAGAACAACGCCGTCATCGGGCAGTGGGACAACAAGGACGACCGCGTCTGCTTCTGGACCAACAATTCCTTTCCCACGATCGGCATCCAGCTCATCGCACCGGCGCTGGGCACGCGCATCGACAACATCCGCGTGCAGACGTTCGACATCGGCGGCAGCTTCGGCATCAAGATCACCAATTACCCGTACATGACCCTGTGCGCGCTCGCCTCGCGCAAAATCGGCGGCAAGCCGGTGAAGTGGACCGAGACTCGCACCGAGCACATGCAGGCCAGCGCGCACGGCAACGAACGCACGTTCCTCGATACACGCGTCGCGCTCGACAAAGACGGCGTGATCACCGCCATCGAGTCGCGACACATTGACGATTGCGGCGCCTACCCGCGCTACGAGCCGCTGGGCTGCGTCATCTGGTCGCAGGTCTTCCCCGGCGTGTATCGCTTCAGGAACGCTCGCATCGATTTTTCGCAGGTGGTGACCAATAAATGCCCCGTCGGGCCCAACCGCGGCTACTCGCGCATGCAGCACCTCTGGTTCCTGGAGCGCGTGGTCGATATCTGCGGTCACGAACTCGGAATCCCCGCCGACGAAATGCGACGGCGGAATTACATCCGCGCCGAAGAGTTCCCCTACACCACGCCCAACGGCTGCGTGTACGACTCGGGGAATTACGCCGCCATGCTCGCGCTCGCGCAGAAGCTGATCGGCTGGGACGACTGGAAAAAGAAGCAGGCCGCGGCGCGCGCCGAAGGCCGCATGATCGGCATCGGCATCGGCACCACGCTCGATTCCGGCACCAACAACTTCGGGCAGTCGCGCATCGTCAATCCGCACGCGCCGTTCAGCGGCAATTCCCAGGCGGCGAACGTCAAGCTCGATATCTACGGCGAAATCGTGGTCAGCGTCGGCTCGGTGCCGCAGGGCCAGGGACACGAGACCGTCGCCTCCCAGGTCGTGGCCGACGTGCTCAACGTCACGCCCGACATGATCACCGTCCGCGTCGGCTTCGACACCGAGCGCAACGTCCACACCGGCCACACCGGAACTTACGCCAGCCAGTTCGCCGTTTCCGGTCTTTCGGCCGTGCACGGCGCCGCGCAAAAGCTGCGTTCCGAGCTGCTGCGCCTGGCGGCCTACGCGCTGAACGCGCCCATCGCCAAGCTCGAGCTTGGCCTGGGAAAAATGGGCGCCGAAGTCCGGGTCAAGGGGTCGGACAAGTCCATCAACTACTGGGCGCTCGCCAACATTATTAATGTGAACAATGCCGGCCTGCCCGACGAACTGCAGGATGTGACCCTGAACTGCCGCTACACCTGGCGCGCGCCCTTCAAGGTTCCCGACATCGAGAAGAAATACGGCAACCTGACGCTGACCTACTCCTCGCAGCTGCACATCGCCGTGGTGGAGATCGAGCGCGGGACGTTCAACCCCAAGGTGCTCGACTACGCCGCCGTCGACGACTGCGGCACGGTGATCAATCCGCGAATCGTCGAGGGCCAGGTGCACGGCGCCACCGCGCACGGCATCGGGGCGGCGCTCATGGAAAACTGCGCGTACGACCAGGCCGGCAACCTGCTCGCGAGCACCTTCAGCGAATACACGCCCATCATGACGGTGAACATGCCCACGCTGAAGTGCGGATACATCGAGACGCCGTCGCCGCACAGCTACAGTGGCGCGAAGGGGATGGGCGAGGGCGGCGCGGCGCCGATTCACACTATTTCCGCCGCGCTCCAGGACGCGCTGCACTCCGCCGGCATTTACGTGACCGATTCGTTCAACAACGGCGACAGCATCTTCCGCGCCCTCGAGCAGCGCAAAGCCGGAAGGCCGGTGGGCAACGTGCGCACTGAACAACGCGCAACCCGCAAGGGTCGCGCGACGGCTTCGCCAGGCAAATCAGGCGGTGGGCGCAGGTGAAGCGTATCTGCATCGTCGGCGCCGGGGCCATCGGCAGTCTCTATGCCGCGCACCTCTCGCGCGTGGCGGAGGTGTGGGCGCTCGTCCGCCGGCCTGAGCACGCCGCCAGCCTGCGCGACCAGGGCCTGCGCGTGAGCGGCGCGCGCCAGTTTGCGGCAAAGTTTCACGCCACCGCGACCGCGGCCGATGTCCCCGAATGCGACTTCGCCATCGTCGCCACTAAGGCGATGCAGGCGGAAGAAGCCTTCGCCCCGGTAGGCGCGAAGATTCGCACCGCCGTCCTTTCGGCGCAGAACGGACTCGGCTCGGAAGAAGCGCTGGCGCGGCACACGCGCGCCTTCGTGGTTCGCGGCGCCACCTTCATGAGTGGCACGCGCCACTCCGACACGCATGTGCAGTTCGAGCTCGAAACGCCTACCTGGATGGGCCCGTTCGAGCCCACCCGCACTCCGTTCGAAGTCGTGCGCGAGCTCGCCGACCTGGTTCGTGCCGGCGGCCTGCGCGCCGAGGCGCTGGAAGACGCCCGCCCTGCGCAGTGGGCCAAGCTGGTGTTCAACGCGTCGGTGAACAGCGTCGCCGCGCTCACCGAACTGCCGCACTGTCCCGCGTTCGCTGACGAAAAGGAGTTCGGCAGCCTCGGACATCTTCTTCATGAGCTGATCGACGAAGGTGTTCGCGTGGCCGCGGCGCTGGGCATTGATCTGCGCGAGGACCCTTGGCGCATGAACTGCGTCGGCGCGCAGACGAACCATCCGCCGTCCATGCTGGCCGATGTCCGCGCCCACTCGCCGACGGAGATCGACTTCCTGGGCGGCGCGATTGCGCGCGAAGCCGCGCGCGCCGGCGTCGCCGCGCCGCTGCACACGGCGCTCTATCGCCTGATCAGGGGAAAAGAACTAAGCTGGACGTTTGCCGATGAGAACGTCGCCCACGGCGAGCGCTCGCCGGAAGCGGCGCAGTGGGAAACCAGCCAGGCGGTGACGATCCGCAAATAGTTCGATGCCATGGCCCGTTGACAACACGAAGCTCGATCGCGTGCGCGACCTGATGCGCCTGCACGACGTTGAGGCGCTCGTGGTGCGCGCGCCTGACAACGTGCTCTATCTCACCAACTACTGGTGCATGAAGGGCTACGATGCCGCGATTTTCCCCCGTGAAGGCGGGCCCACGCTGCTGGCTCTCGAGCCGCAGCGGGAAGATGCCGAGCGCATGTCGTGGACGCGCGACATCCGCCTGTTCAGCGGCTACGACCCGCGCGATCCGCGTCCCCCGCAGATGCGCTGCCTCGACCGTGCGCTGGAAATACTGAAGCAGCGCGGCCTCACCGGAAAAGTCGCCATCGAGCTCAACAACGGTTCGCAGGCCGCCGATCGCATGGTGGGCGAACCGACCGTCTATACGCAGGAATACTTCGACGCGTTCCGCAAAGCCTGCGGCGCCGTGACCGATGCCACGCCGCTGCTCATCGAGGCCCGCGCCATCAAGACCGCGCAGGAGATCGAGCGCATGCGCCTGGCGAACGAACTCGCCGCGCTCGCCATGGAGCACACCCGCGAGCACATACGCCCGGGCATGAAAGAGAGCGAAGCGGGCGCGATGTTGGAAGGCTTTGTGCACGGCGTGGGCATCGGTTACAAGGGCAAAGTCGAGATGGCGCGCGCCTTCACCCTGGTCTGGTCGGGTCCGGGCATCAAGACATTCACCGCCACGGGCGATCGTCCGATCCAGCGGAATGAGCCCACGCTCTTCGAGATCTGGGTCTGCGCCGACGGCTACTGGACCGATCTGACGAAAAACCTCTGCCCCGGTGAACTGACGTCCGAGTATCACAAGCTGGCCGACCTCCTGCTGGCCACATTCAACGAAGCCGCCGCGTTCGCGCGCGATGGCGCGCCGCTGCCGGAGATGGACCGCCTCATCCGCGCGCGCATTGCCGAGGGCGGATACCCGGGTCAGCCGTCGCATCCCGTGTGCCACGGCATCGGCGCGCGCGCGCATGAGCCGCCCTACGCGCACCAGGCTGGCGCCGGCACAATTCGCAAGGGCATGGTGCTCTCCATCGAGCCCGGCGCCTACTGGCCCGGCGGCGGCGGGCTGCGCATCGAAGACTGCTTCCACATCACCGCCGACGGCAACGAAAAGCTGTGCAGCTATCCCGACGACTTCCGCGTGTTTTCGCCCGCATATAAAGGAGGGCGCGCGTAGCCATGTCGCAAGCCCCTCCGCCCGCGAAGACCGCCGC
The DNA here is from genome assembly GCA_035651995.1 of Terriglobales bacterium. NCBI lineage: Bacteria > Pseudomonadati > Acidobacteriota > Terriglobia > Terriglobales > Terriglobales bacterium. The sequence goes on from DASRER010000034.1 coordinate 133,618, forward strand.
AGCCCACGATCTCGACGCCGCCCTCGCGCGCCGCATCGCCGGCGCAGTGCGCGAAGACGAGATCGTCTCTGCCTGTTGCGACGTCATCAACATTCCCAGCCCGACCGGCCAGGAACTGGAGATGGCGAGGCACATGCGCGCGCAATTCGAAGTGCTCGGACTCAGCGTGACCTGGCAGGAAGTGGAAGATGGACGCGCCAACGTCATCGGCCGGTGGGAAGGAAGCGGCGACGGCCCGAACCTGATGTTCAACGGCCACATGGACACGTCGAACACCGGCAGCGAGCCGTTCCTCACCGGCATCGGCTACAAGCCGCATGCGGTCGTGCGCGACGGCCTCATCTTCGGCCTCGGGATCTACAACATGAAGGGCGCGCTGGTTTGCTACATGCACGCCGTCAAAGCGCTCCAGCGCGCCGGCGTCCGCTTGCGTGGCGACGTGGTCCTGGGCGCGGTCGCCGGCGAGATCGAAAAGGCGCAGTGGGGCGAGTTCATCGGCAAGCAGTATCGCGGGTACGGCGTGGGCTCGCATTACCTGGTGAACCACGGCGTCCTGCCGGACATGTGCATCCTCGGCGAGCCCACGGACATGAAGCTGGTGCTCGATCACTACGGCTCGCTGTGGGTCCGGTTCTCCACGCGCGGCAACTACGTCCATACCGCGTTTGCCGCCGGACGCGAAGACGAAAATGCCATTCGCCGCATGAACCACGTGCTCGCCGAAATCGTTCGCTGGTCGGAGAAGTGGAATGCCGGGGCATGCAGCGGCGATCGCCGCGGCACGGTCAACATCGGCTGCATCCGGGGCGGCGATCCGTGGCGCGCCAGCCGCACGCCGGAACGCTGCGACGTCTTCCTCGACGTCCGCGTGCCGCCGCACATCGACATGACTGAGGCGCGCCGCCGCGTGAAGGCGCTTTTCCGCGACTTGAAGAAGCAGTTCCCTGCCTTCGGGCTGGAGTTTGAGACGTACGTCTCCGTGCCTGGCGCGCAAATCGCGCCCGGGCACGCGATGGTGCAGTCCATCATCGCTTCCCACGCCGACGTGATGGGCTCACCGCCGCAGCGCGACACCGTGCTCTGGTGCTCCGACGCGTCCGTCCTCAGCCGCTACGGCGTGCCCACGGTGAACTACGGTCCCAGCAGCGGGCCGCGCGACGCCGAAGGCGAAAAAGTGCGCATCAAGACCCTGGTGGACGTCACCAAGGTCTACGCGCTCACCGCGGCGCGCATCTGTGGAGTTCACGAGGAACACCGCGCATGACCAGCGCGAAAGAAATTCAACGCCGCTACACCGCCCTGCGCGAAGCCATGCAGCGCGACTCGCTTGACGCGCTCGTCGTGTGCGGCAACCAGTACGCCGGCTTCGAGGGCGCGGTGCGCTACTGCTCGGGCTTTGAAATCGTGCATCGCTACTGCTACGTCATCCTGCCGCTCAACGGCGAGCCCACACTGGTCTTCCCCAGGGAAGCCCGCTGGATCGGCGACAAGAAAAAATCGTGGGTCGGCGAGCACGTCTGGCCGGAGATACCGGGGCAGTTCATTCGCCAGCGCGCCGCCGACCGCAAGTGGAAGCGCGTCGGCGTCTATGGCCTCGACTTCGTGATGGCCGTGCGCGATTACCGCGAGCTCACGCAGGGCGGCTTCGAACTGGTCCCCTGGGACTTGCCGTTCGACATGGTCCGCGCCGTCAAGAGCGAAGAGGAACTCATCGCGGTGCGCGACAGCATGGACATCATCGTTGACGGCTTCTGGGCGCTGACCAGGGCTTTCGAGCCCGGCAAGACCGAGGCCGAGATCATGGCGCCCGCCGTCGAAGTTTATTTCGCCCGGGGCGCCGGCCCGCGCATGATGAACATCGTGCTCTCGGGCACGCACGGCGCCGCCGAGGCGCACTTCAAGGTGCCGGGCGATCGCCGCGTCGGGCGTGACGACTTGATGCTCTACTCGCTGGAAATTACGGGCGTGGACGGCTACTGGGTCGAATTTTCGCGCCCCCTGATCCGCGGCAAGCTGAGCGACACCACCGCGCGCATGCTCGACGCGTATCCCGCCGCCATCGAGGCGGCGCGAAAGCTGCTGCGCGAGGGCGAGATCGCCGCCGACGTCCATCGCGTAGTGGCCGGCACATTCGCCAGGCACGGGTTTTCGCTCGGACATCTTTCCGGACACTCCATCGGCGCCACCATGCTCGAGCTGCCCAACATCGGCGCCGGCTGGGACGTGCCCCTGCGCGAGAACATGATCTTCTCGCTGCATCCGCAGGTCGTGGACCAGGACGGACAAGTTTGTCTCTACACGCAGGACACGTATCGCGTGGGCAAGCACGAAGGCGAGTCGCTCTGCGACGTTGAATGGAAGCTCTATCGCGGCGGCGAGACACCGGCGCGCGCCACGACGACCGTAGAGACGTAGCTTGCTGCGTCTCCAGGGAAGCGCCGCTGCACGAGGATCATATTGAAGATTTGCATTGTCGGTTGCGGAGCCGTCGGCAGCCTGTTTGCCGCCCACCTGGCGCGCTCGGGCAAGCACGAGGTGTGGGCCTACGACGTTTCACGCGATCACGTGGACGCGATCAACCGTTCCGGGCTGCGCATCTCCGGCGCCGCCGATTTCACCGCGAAGCTGCGGGCTACGGCAAATGCCGCCGATCTCCCGGTTTGTGACTTCGGCATTGTCGCCACCAAGGCCATCCACACGGCCACCGCCATCCGGCAGGCCGCTCGCGCTTTCGGACCCGACAGCGCGGTCTGCTCGGTGCAGAACGGTGTGGGTAACGAGGAGCTGATTGCCGAACACGTGCGCTACGTGGTTCGCGGCACCACCTTTCCCGCCGGCCACATCGTCGCCGCCGGCCACGTGAGCTTCGACATCCAGGGCGACACGTGGATCGGACCGTTCGAGCCGGCGCACACGCCGATGGATAAAGTCGAAGCGCTGGCCGCCGCGATCACCGAGTCGGGCATGAACACGCTGGCGCTCCCAGACGCCCGCGGCGCGCAGTGGACCAAGCTGATCTTCAACGCCGCGACCAATCCCGTCGGCGCGCTCACGCGGCTGCACCACGGCGCGGCGGCACGCTTTCAGCCAACCGGCGACCTGTTTGACGCGCTCATTTCCGAAGGAGAAGCCGTCGCTGCCGCGCTCGGCATCAAGCTGCACGGCGATCCCCGCGCGCTCGTCAGGAAGGGCGCCAGCGCGCCCGGCCAGCACAAGGCCAGCATGCTGCAAGACGTGCTTGCCGGCCGCCAGACGGAAGTGGATTTCATGTGCGGCGCCATCGTCAAAGCGGGCGCCCAGCTCGGCGTCCCGACGCCGCTCAACCAGGCGATGTGGGCGCTCATCAAGGGACTGGAAGAATCCTGGAAGGAAGAACGCGAAACCGAGCAACCCGCAGCCGCCGCGTCAGCCAGGCAGAGGACCGGAAGTTGAGACCCGGAAACTGAGTACTCGAAATGCGACTTGTCACCTACTCACACGGCACGCACCGCAGGCGCATCGGCGCGCGCCTGGAGAATTCGATTGCCGACCTCAACAGCGCCTATGCGGCGCTGCTTGCTGCCCGCGGATACGGCGCCCCCCAGCGCGCCGCCAACGCACTCGTGCCGCCCGATATGCGCCAGCTGTTTGAGGGCGGCGACCGCTCGCTCGACGCCGCCCGCGAAGCGCTCGAATTTGCGCGCACTGCCGGGAGCGCTGCGGCCGGTCCTTCCGGCTACCCTCTTCTTCATCCGGCTGCCGACGTCAGGATTCACGCTCCCATCGCGCCGCGCAAGTTCTTCCACACCGCCGGCAACTTTCGCGAGCATCACGAAGAAGCCTCGAAGGCCGGCTTCTCGCATCCCGTGCTTCCCTGGATCGTTTTCTTCCAGAACATCGACGCCATCATCGGTCCCGACGAGCCTGTCGTCTTTCCCGAGCACCTCACGCAGGAACTCGATTACGAACTCGAGCTTGCCGTCGTGACCAAGAAAGCCGGCAAGCACTTCGGCGTGGAGCAGGCCGGCGACTACATCGGCGGCTACGTCATTTTCAACGACATCACCGCGCGCGACATTCAGCGCCGCGAGATGAAGTCCGGCGTCTTCAGCTTCTGCAAGGCCATCGACACCTTCTGCCCGCTCGGCCCGCACATCGTCACCGCCGACGAAATTGCTGACGCCCACAATCTCGCCATGGAGCTGCGCGTCAACGGCGAACCCCGGCAGCGCTCGCACTCCTCGAAGATGTCGGTCAAGATTCCGGAAATCCTCGCGCACTACTCGCCCATGGGCTACAGCGCCGGCGACGTCGTCTCCACCGGCACCGTCTCCGGCGTCGCCGCCTTCAGCGGCGATCCCAAGGCCTGGTATTTGAAGCCGGGCGACGTGATGGAGTGCGAAATCGAAAAGATCGGCGTGCTGCGCAATCCGGTCATTTCCTGGCAGCAGGCACACGGAGGCAAGGCGGCGCGCGCGCAGTGAGGGAGCGCCGCAACGTTTATGCCGGCTCAACCGATTGATCCTTCGCTGGTTTGGGTGTCAGAGCTGAACTCCAGGCCGGAAGTGCGCGCGCCGTTTGCCGCGCTCGGCCCGGTGCGCTTCTACGACGCCACTTTGCGCGACGGCGAGCAGACCGTGGGCGTCGTCCTCAGCCCGCAACAGAAGCTCGACATCGCCCGCGAGCTCGACGCTCTTGGCGTGGCGCGCATCGAGGCCGGGTTCCCGCGCGTCTCCGCCGAAGACGCCGAAGCCATTGCGCTCATCCAGAAGGCCGGCCTCAAGGCCGAGGTCTGGGGATTTTCCCGCGCTGTCCCCGCCGACGTTGACGAACTCGTCCGCCTCCACGTCCGCTTCTCCGTCATCGAAGCGCCCACCAGCGCCATCAAGCTCCGCGCCTACGGCGTCTCGCCCGAGAAGATCGTGGAGCGCGTCGTCGCAGCCGTGCGCCATGCCGCGAACGCCGGCATCCACGTGGCCTTCTTCGCCGTTGACGGCACCCGCTCCGACTTGCCGTTCTTGCGTGAAGTGTACTTGCGCGCGCTCGATGCCGGCGCGAAGGAACTCGTCGTGGTCGATACCATCGGCGCCTGCGGCCCGGAGGCCGCCGCGTTCCTGGTTTCGCAGGTTCGCGAGTGGGCCGGCCCCGGCGTTCCGCTGCACTGGCACGGCCACAACGACTTTGGCCTCGCCACCGCCTCCGCCATCGCCGCGGTTCGCGCCGGTGCGCAGTGGGTGCAGGGCACAATCAACGGCATGGGCGAGCGCGCCGGCAACGCCGATATCGGCGAGATCGCCCTGGCGCTCGCCTGCCTGTACGGCGTGCCGGTCGAGATGGACCTGCCGCGCCTGCGCCGCGTCTCCGAAGTTGTCCGCCGCGCGTCGCGCTATGAGCTGGAGCCGTGGAAGCCCGCGATTGGCGAGAACCTGTTCGTGCGCGAGAGCGGCGCCGTGGCCAGCCAGTTTCATGTCCCCGAAGCCATCGAGCCGTACGCCGCGCAGATCGTCGGCGCCAGCCGCGGCATCGTGCTGGGAAAGAAGAGCGGCCTCGATTCCATCGACTTGAAGGCCCGTGAGCTCGGCATCGAGCTCGATCCCGCGCTGCGCGACGGTCTGCTCGCCGAAGTGAAGCGCCGCGCGATCGCGAAGCCGGGGTTACTCACCGATGACGAATTCAAGCAAATCATCCGCACCATGAGCGCCGCCAGCTCCGGGGCGCGCTGATCAGGGTCAAAGGAGAAACTCTTGGTTCCCTTTCGCGTGGGCGTGTTGCAGTTGAGCATGGAGCCGGTCCGCGAAACCGTCGCGATGGCGCGGGCCTGTGACGCCGCCGGCTTCGACACCTTCTGGATCGCCGAGGCCTATCCGTGGTGGCGCAAGCACGGCTACGAAGCGCGCTCCTCCACCTCCATCAGCGCGCTCATCGCCGCCGAAACGCGCCGCATCAATGTGGGCTGGGGAATCATCTCGCCTTATACGCGGCACCCGGTGCAGATCGCCATGGAAGCGCGCGTGTTGCAGGACCTTTGCGGCGAACGCTTCCTGCTCGGACTCGGCGCTTCGAAAATCTTCATGAAGGAGATCGGCGAATCCGGCGCGCCCGGCGCCGGACCCGCCACCGTGATGCGCGAGGGCCTGGAGATCATTCGCGGCGTGCTGGCCGGCGGTGCGTTTCGCTACCAGGGCAAAGTCTTCTCCGCCGACGTTCCCGCGCTCAAAAACGAAGCCCGCGTCCTCCGCGGAAAGACCCCCATCTACTTCGCCGGCACCGGCCCGGTGTTGCAGAAATTTGCCGGCAGCTACACCGACGGGCTGCTCACCGCCAGCATCACCACGCCGGAATTCTGCCGCTACTCGCGCCGCAACATGGAAGAAGGCGCGCGCAAGGCGGGCCGCGATCCCGCCCAGCTCGACCTCGGCGCCGTCATCGTGGGCAGCATCCATCGCGACTCGCGCCGCGGCAAAGAAGGCGCGCGCGAAATGGCGGCCATGTACCTGGCCAACAAGGTGCAGAACATTCAGGGATCGGCCGACATCCTGCTGCAATCGGCCGGGCTCACCTTCGACGAGATCCGCCCCATCGCCGAAGCCATGGAGCGCGGCGGACGCAAAGCCGCCGCTCGCGCCGTAACCGACGCGGTCTTTGAAAAAGTAAAGGCGATTGCCGGAACTCCCGACGAGTGCCTGGCGCGCCTCGAGGAATACCGCCAGGCCGGCTGCACCCACATCATGCTCGAGCTCTGGGGCGACGATAGGCTGGAGCAGGCAAAACTTTTTGGCGAAGCCGTTCTGCCGCAGTTGCGCGGCCGGCCGTCCACGGCGCCAGCTTGACCGCGCACGGCGATCATCCCGTGTTGTGCAGGCCGGCCGCGATGCCGTTGATCGTGGCCGCCAGTGCGTACGTGAGGTCCTCGCTCGTGTCGCCGCTCCGTTTGCGCCGCAGCAGCTCCACTTGAATCAGGCTCATCGGATCGACATACGGATTGCGCAGGCGGATTGAGCGGTCGAGGACCGGATTGTTTTCCAGCAGTCTTGATTGGCCGGTCACGCGCAACAGCATCTCCAGGCTCCGCTGGTATTCCTCTGCGATGATCGCGCCGATTCGCTCGCGCAGCTCCGCCCTTTCCACCAACCCCGCATAGATGCGCGCGATGCCCAGGTCTGCCTTCGCCATACCCAGTTCGACGTTGTGCAGCATGACCGAGAACAGCGGGAAGCGCTCCCAAAGCGCGCGCAGCCGCTCCGTGCCGCCGGGCCGCGCGGCCAGCTTGGCGAGTGCGTGGCCAACACCAAACCACGCCGGCAGCCCGTGCCGGCTCTGCATCCATCCGAACACCCATGGAATCGCGCGCAGGTCCTCCAGCCGGCGTCCCTGCCCGCGCCGCGCGGGCCGCGACCCGATGTGCGCGTGCTCCAGTTCATCCACCGGAGTGGCCTGCTCAAAGTACTCCAGCATCCCCGCGTCTTCGGCCACGTGGTTGCGATAGAAGGCGAACGCCTCCTGCGACATCTCTTCCATCGTGTCGTCCCACTGCGCATCCTCTCCGGGGCGCGGCCCGCTCGGCCGCGCCAGCGCCTCAAGTGAGGCGGCCAGCGTCAACTCCAGGTTCCACTCGGCGAGGACCAGGTCAGAGTACTTCCAGTTCATCACCTCGCCCTGCTCGGTAATGCGGATCGCGCCGGTAAATGCGCCGGGAGGCTGCGCGGCAACGGTTGCGTGCGTCGGGCCGCCGCCTCGTCCCACGGTGCCGCCGCGTCCATGGAACAGTTGCAGCCTCACGTCGCACTCAGCCGCCACGCGATGCAGCGCGCGGTGCGCTTTGTAGAGCTCCCATGTGCTGGTCAGCATGCCGCCGTCCTTGTTGGAATCCGAGTAGCCGAGCATGACTTCCTGCCGGCGCCCCCAGCTCGCCAGCAGTGGCGCGTATTCGCGCGACCTCCACAGTCCGCGGCAAACGTCCGGGCAGTTCCGCAGGTCTGCGATGGACTCGAACAGCGGCACCGGCATCAATCCCGGATCGCCGTTCTGGCCGCGGAGCTCCACGCCAGCGACCCGCGCCAGGCGCGCCAGGTTAAGCACGTCTTCCTGCGATCGCGCGCCACTGATCACGTACGCGCGGATTGTCTCCGCCGGATATTGCCGCTTCAACTCGCCCGCCGTGCGCAGCAATTCCAGCAGTTCACGCGTGGACGGCTGCACGCCGCTCTCGCCGTGTTCGAGCGCCGACGCCAGTTCTGCCACCGCCGCCGCGTGCAGCCGCGCATGCTCGCGGACGTCCAGCGTTTGCAGGTGGAAGCCGAAAACGTCCACCAGGATCAGCAACGGATCGAGCAGTTCACGCGCCAGCGGCTCGGCTCCGTAAGCGGCCAGACTGGCGCGCACCAGCCGCAGGTCGCGCGCGAAGTCGTTCGCGGTGGCGTACCCGTGGACGTGGCCGGCGTCGTCGCGGCTGTACGCGAGCCGTTGGTGCACGTAGCTGAGAAACACGCGGTAGGCCTCGGCCGCCGGAAAACGCCGCTGCGGCAATGGCGGCAGCGTGCGCGCATATTCCTCAATTCGTTGTCGCAGTTCAGGAAGTACGCCCACCTGGTGCGTAGAGGCGCTCACGCGCCTCAGGTTGTGCACGCGTGCCAAATAAACGCCGAGAATGAGCGAGCGCGCCATCGCAACCGCTTCGCGCGTGCTCGCCGCGGTCACGTTCGGGTTCCCGTCGCGATCGCCTCCCACCCACGATCCGAACGACAGCACGCGGGGCAATGTCGCCGGCTCGGCGCCGTACACTTCGCGGAAGCTCTTCGCGATTTCTTCGTAGACCCGCGGCGCCGCCTCCAGCAGCGACATCGGGTAGTAATCCAGCGCCATGCGAATTTCGTCCGCCACTTCCGGCCGCTGCAGCCGCACCTCGTCGGTCTGCCACAGCGCCGTGATCTCGGCCAGGATCTCCTGCTCGCGGCGCAGCGCCTCTTCCTTCGACAGCGGCAGCACATCGAGCGCCTCCAAACTGCGCGCGATCCGCCGCCGCGCGCTCAGTACGGTGCGTCGCGCAACCTCGGTCGGGTGCGCCGTAAATACCGGCGTGATCAGGATTTGTCCCAGGAAATTCAGCGCGCCTTCGGCGTCAATGCCGGCCGCGCGCATGCGCCCCAGCGTCCCTCGGAACGAGCCCGGCTGCGGAGGATTTAGGCCGTCGAGCTGCGCCGCCCGGCGGCGGCGTTTGCGGTGGTTGGTTTCCGCCAGGTTGGCCAGCTCGAAATAGATCGTGAATGCTTTCGTGGTGCGGTAGGCGGCCGCCAGCGGCAGCGTCGCGATCGTCTGTTGCGCGCGCGCCAGCAGCTTCGAACTGCCGCCACTTTCGCGATGCTGAATGAGCGCCTCGCGCAGGGCCTCCACCGTGTCGAACAGCTCATCACCACCTTGCGCCCTGAGGACTCGCCCCAGCAGCACGCCGAGGCAGCGCACGTCGCGGCGCAGCGGCACAACTTTCAACTCGCCGTCGCTCGCCACCAGCTCCGCCAGGCGCGCATTTTGATCGGCAGGCCACCAAAGTGGCTCCACCGCTTTCTCCGACGTTGGATGCTCTGCGCCTCTCCTCGCCATGGGTGCCTGACGATTCTACGTCGCGTTTGACCTTGCCGAGGCCGGCGTCTCACATCGCGCAATTCCCGCTGTGCCGCCCGATCCATCTTCCGCAACTCACATCGTCGTTCGTCGGACCGGTAGGGTCCGACGGCGCCCGCAATTCGGTTGGAAGCGTGAACCAACAACAGGAACGGCCCACCCGGGCGGAGATAAGAGGCTTCGAGGTCTTTCCAGGTCGGAATCGGCCTTTCACAAGGCCGCTCGTGCCCTTGGTATCGCCGCGACATATGGGCGAGCGCGTCTCGGTCGCGAGTGCGGCGGCCTGGTTCGCAACGGAAATCAGGCCTTGCCGCTGATCAGCCGCTCACGTAACGCGGGATTCGAGGCCGCGTCGAGCGCTGTCCACGCCATGGCGACCGCGCCGTCGAGCACGGCCTTGTCCGCTTCCGCGGTGATGCAGTGCGCGGCAAACTCCGGCTGGTGATTGACCGCGGGCAGCGAACCGATGCCGATCATGGGATGGATCGACGGCAGCGCGTGCGACACGTTGCCCATGTCGGTCGAGGCGGCCACGCCGTGCACCGGGCTGCTTGCCGGGAAATGTCGGCCGAGCGCCTGCGCGTTGCGCTGGTAGAGCGCGCCCAGTTCGTGGTCGAAGCGCATGTCGGCGTAAGGCTTGTCGCCGCCGCGAATCTCCAGCTTCGAGCCGGTGGCAACGGCGCCGGCCTCGAAACAGCGACGGACTTTCCCGCGCAGCTCATCGAGCTGCTCCAGCGTCTCGGAGCGAATGATGTAGCGCGCCGAGGTGTGCGCCGGAATCACATTCGGCGCGTCGCCGCCGTGCGTCGTGAATCCGTGGATGCGGTCCGTGCCGCGAATGTGCTGCCGGAGCAGCCCGAGCGAGACCTGCGCCACGGTGAGCGCGTCGGCCGCGTTGATGCCGAGCTCGGGGAACGCCGAGGCGTGCGCTTCCTTGCCGGTGTAGTGCGCCTCGAACATCGACGCGGCAATGATGCGCAGCTCGATCATGTCCACCGGATAGGGGTGGACCATCATCGCGGCGTGCAGCCCCTTGAACGCGCCTCGCTCGAGCATCAGGATTTTTCCGCTGGCGTTTCCAACTTCTTCCGCCGGCGTGCCCAGCACGGTGATGGTGAGGCCGGCCTCGCCAGCCACTTTCGCTGCGCCCAGGGCGGCGCCGACCGCAGACGCCGCGATGATATTGTGTCCGCAGGCGTGTCCGATGCCGGGCAGGCTGTCGTATTCCGCGCAGATGCCGATGTGCAGCGGGCCATTGCCGGCGGTGGCGACCAATGCCGTAGGCAGGTCGCAGGCGCCCCGCGTCACGCGGAAGCCGGCGGCGTCAAGCGCTTCGGCCGCCCACGTGCTGGACTTCTCTTCTTCGAATCCGAGTTCTGGATGAGCGTGAATGCGATGGCTGAGCGCAAGCAGCGAATCCTGCGCTCGCATCACCTCTTCCCGGATCGCGGTCCTGGCATCCATGCGAACCTCGCTCTTCACTGACCCTGGCGTGAGGCCCTGCGCCCGCTTGCGGCGGCCTCACGCCGGCGTTCGCGCGCGTTGACGCGCGATGCCCAAACGAAATAGCCACACACCCACAGCGCGGCGAAAACGAAATAGCCGTAGAAGTTCAACCCGAATCCGGACATCCTGACTCTCTCCTTATCCGGCCCTGCGGCGGTTTCTTGCGATCCAGAAAATCGATCCGAGTAACAACAGCGCCAACATCGCGGTCGTGCTGAGCGTTTCGGGCGTCAAAAGCCTGTCGGCCGGGGTCACGGCCTCGCGCGGCGCAACCCGCAGCACGATGACCGACGGCACGGCGGCAAGCTGCGCCGAGCCGTGCTCGGCATCACGCCATTGCAACCCCGGAAAGCTGTTCGCCACGGCCACGTGACCGCGCGGCAGCACCACAGCGATGGATACCGGCCGCTGCTGTGGCAGCGCCGCGACGCTCGGCGCGGGCAGCGGAATACGGTGCAGGGTGCGGCTTGCGGTGACGCGATAGCGCACACTGAAAGCTTCCGGCACGATGCCCTCAATGCGGACCACGCCGTCTTCCCAGCGCGCTTCGGCCGCCACCGGACGCCCGCCTTCGTCAGTAACGGTGATCCCCTCGATCGTCTGGTCGGCCTGCGGCGCCAACAGCAAACGGCCCGATCCGCCGGCGGCTGAGGTGCGCACTGAGACGCTCACGCTGGCCGCGGCGGGGCTGCCGAATTCCACCCTTGCCTGGTACTCCGCCAAGTGCCGCTGCTGCGCGTTGCCGCACAGGTATAGCGCCACCCAAACCAGCACCAGCCGCGCGTATCTATGATCGCGCATCTGCCGGCCTGGAGAGCGATGCAGCGTCGCTTCTGGTAAATGCGTTCACGGCAAAGTAGGAGAGCGCGCTGCACGCGATGCCAACTTCAACCGCGTCAATGTTCGAGGCGTGACGCGCGGTCCAGATGCTCCACGCCAGGCAGCCGGCGACGCCCCCGGCCATCGAGCTGACCGCGCTGGCGGAATTGCCGCCGCGCGTGTTCAAGCCGATGATCATCGGCACGAAAAAGAAGCTGGCGATGAAGCGCGTCTGGACGACCACGATGGACTGCACATCCGTGTAGCGGTTCAGGGCAAACCACACCGGCGCCAGGCTGAGCGCCACGATGCTGGCGCGGTTCACCAGCAGCTTCACGCTTTCGCTGGCTCTGCGGTTGATGAACTTGCCATAGATGTCGTGCGCCACGCCGGCCGAGGCGACCAGCAGGATCGCGTTCACGTTCGACATGATGGCCGAGAGCAGCGCCACCATGAACAATGACCCCACCAGCGGCGGCAGAACGTTCAGCGCCATGATCGAACTGGCCTGGTCGGGTGACGGCAGCGCGGGAAAGAGCGCGCGCGTCATCAGGCCCATGATGAGGACGCAGGAGCCGATCAGGGCCTGGAAGATGAAGCACACGCCGATGGCGTTGCGCACCGTCGCCTTGTCGCGCATGGAGTTGAAGCGGACCATCTCGTACGGCGCGGCGGCAATGGCCAGTCCGAACGAGAGCGCGAACCCAAACAGCTGGCGCCCGTTGTACCAGGAGCCCGTGATGCGCGTGTCCATCGCCCGCAGGTAGGCGCCCGCGTGATTCAGCCCGCCAAACATATATACAAGGACCGGCACCGAGAGCACGAGCCCGGAAACGACGATCAGGATCTGCAGAAAATCAATGTACGAGCTGGAGCGGACGCCCCCGAGCGTCGTGTAGAGCAGCGTGCTTACCGTCAGGATCGCCATCGCGTACACCGGGCGAATGCCGAAAATGGATTCAAAGACGACCCCGCAGGCCTGGTACTGCGCGACCAGCAGGATCATGTACGCGAAGATGATGAAGATGGCCGAGAGCAGCCGCGCCGTCTCGCTGCGGAAGCGCGCCGCCAGGTACGCCGGGATGGTGACCGCGCCGAACTCCCGCAACTTGGGCCCGACGAAAATCGCCGACACCAGCCACCCGCACCAGACGCCCGGCCAGACCCACACCCAGCTCACACCCGTCGAGTAGTGGCGTCCTACAGTGCCCACCAGCGTTCCGGCGCTGATCTGCGTCGCCGCCAGCACCGCGCCGCCCACCCATGGGCCTATGCTGCGTCCGGCGGTAAGAAAGTCTTCTTCCGTTTTTGTTTTCCGCATCCCGAAGACGCCGATGCCCAGCACCACCGCGAAGTACACGGCGGCCACGACGGCGAAATGGAGGGACAGCGGATTCATAGGTTCAGCGTTGCTGGGGCTGGCGTGGTGCGGCCAGCACGGCTGCGTTATCCCGCCGCTGCGGAGACCGATTGGGCCGGCACAGGAAACGCTTTCTTGCTGTGCGAAAGCCCGCAACGCACCAGCGACTGCGCGAATTCCACGGCGGCCGCCAGTGGACACACCACGGGAACACCGAGGCGGCGCGACAGGTCGGGCGCAACGTTCAGGAAACTGACGCTCATGCAGCCCAGAACCAGAACATCGGCGCCGTCGGTGTCCAGCGCGAGCCTGCCGGCGCGCTCCAGGCGGTTGAGCATCGCTTTGCGGTCGTCGGCCACGTGGAGCACCGTGGTGCCTACGGTGCGAATGCCGGCCATGCGCTGCTCCAGGCGCAGGTGGCGGACCACTTTTTCAATCAGCGGCACCACGCCTTCCGACGTGGTGAGAATCGCGTACCGGTTGCCGAGCTGGCAGGCCAGGTGTAGTGAGACTTCCGCGGGACCGACCACGGGAATGCGCAGCAACGCTCGCGCCGCGTCGCTGCCCGGATCGGCAAAGCAGCCGAGCACGATCGCGCTGAAGCCGTTGTGCTCCGCCTGCACCGCGGCGCGCAGCGTGCCCGGCACCGAGAGCTGTTCGTCCACGATGGACTCGATGGTGAACGGGCCCTCATCCGTGTCCCGGACTTCGAACCTGAAGCCCCCCCATGCGCGCTCGTTCAGCAGCCGTTGCCGCCGCGTCAGCTCGCTCGCGCCGAACGGGCCGCGCGACATCGGCGCCGGCACCAGATAGAGGATCCGCTTGGCCGTGGATTTCTGGCTCATACGATCACGCCGGCGCTCAGCCGGGCCCGTTCCAGCGACATGCGATCAACCTCCAGCCGCGGGTGCGTTACGTTCCGGACCTTGCGCACCGAGGCCGGCAGCCGGTCCCAAATACTGTTGCTGACGATCGTGAGCCCATAGCCGTTGGTCACGGCTATCTGCTTCAGGTCGCGGAAGCTGCTGGCGGGACGCACCGCAAATTCCAGGTCGTGCTTGCCAAAGACCTCGGTGTAGGCGTCGGCAAACGGCTGGCGGCCATGGCGGCGATATTCGTTGTCTTCGGCCACCAGCAGCACCTTCGACGCAGCCGGCAGCCCCGTGACCTGCTTCACCATCTCCTCGCTGAAGCGCACGCTGACCGGCACCACTTCGGCGTGCTCGCCCTTTTGCAGCCGTTTCACCAGGTCGCTGACCTGGTCATAGCGGTAGTAGGTCACGATGATGCGGTGGATGTGGTGGTTCTCGGAAGCGAACAGCTCGGGCAGTTCCGAAACGCTGGCGCCGTGGATCGGCACTTCCCACAACCGGCTGATCTGCTGCGCGATGTTTTCTGCCAGCGCCTTGCTGGTATCGACGAAAAGATACGAGAGCCGGTTGCGGTCCAGCTCCAGCGCCCGCATCAGGAGCAGTTTGGCGAACGACGAGTGGCTGACGTTGAGCTTGCGGACATCGCGCAGCGTTTTCTCCACCAGCTGCTGCAACTGGCGCGTGGCGCTGGCATCGGCGCGGAGCTGCACGTCTTCGCTGATGCACACCCGCCGACCGTGCCGGATTTCCAGAATCCCGCAATCCTGCAACTCCAGATACGCGCGCCGCACGATGGCGCGGCCCACGCCCAGTTCCTGCTCCACGTCGCGGATCGAGGGCAGCGTGTCGCCGGGGCGCAACTCGCCGAAAAGCAGCGCCGTCTTGATGCGCTCCTTGATCTGCGCGTGAACTGGAATGGATGAGTCCTGCTGGATGACGAACTTCATCACGCCCTGTCCCCTGCTTGCCCGCGGCCGCTGATCGACGGGTATTCTACCCGCGCGTTCACGCCTTGGCAGCCTTGCCGCGCGGCCTTGCCCACACCTGTTCCAAAACGCGAAGAATGTTGCCGGAAACGCTCTTGCGAATCTCCTCGTCCGAGTAGCCGTGCGCAACCATCCAGCGCACGATATTGGGGAAGGCCTCGGCCGGGTTCTCGATGCCCTTCACGTACTCAACTTCGTCGAACGGCTGCTTGCCGTGCGCCGACTTGATGGAGAGTGCGTTGGCGAACACGTGGTGCAGGCCCACGTGGTCGCCGAACAGCGTGTCTGGCCCGAAGGCCACATGATCGATCCCCACCAGGTTGGCTATGTACTCGAAGTGCTCCATGTAGGACTCGATGGAGTGCTGAATGTGCTTCTTCGTGAGCGTTGTGTGCGGCGCGGCTTCAATGCCGATCACCCCGCCCTTTTCCGCGCAAGCCTTGATGACGTGGTCCGGCTTCATGCGCGGACTGTCCCACAGGGTGCGCGTGCCTACGTGCGTAATGAAGATGGGCTTCTCGCTGAACTCGATCGTGTCGAGCGAAGTCTGATCGCCGGAATGCGAAACATCAATCGCCATTCCGATCCTGTTCATGCGTCTCACGGCCCTGCGCCCCAGATCTGTCAGGCCGCCGTCGCGCCGCTCTTTCAGCCCGCAGCCGAGCGAGTTCGCTTCGCTGTAAGCGATGCCCATCATGCGCACGCCGAAGCCGTAGAGGATGTCGATCCGGTCCACCTCGTTTTCGATCATGGTGGAGGCTTCCAGCGCGGCCACCAGCGCCACCCGCCCGGTCTTCTTCGCTTCGTAGAAATCGTCCACCGTGGTGGCCAGAAAGACCAGGTCCTGGTGCGCAATGTCGCTGTAGCGCATGCCAAGGTCGTGGATGACGTCATCCCACTTCCAGCCCGCCTTGCTGGTGACCATCGCCGTGCCGTCCATGAAGTTGTCGAAGACAACGTCCAGGCGCGACGCCGCCAGGCCCTCGTACCCGGTCCAGTCGCGGCCGGCGCGGCGGTATTCCCAGATCTCGTTCACGTCCTCGGGCACCACGAAGGCGTGGTCGTGCAGCGAAATGATGAGTTCATTGTCGAGCAGGCGGTCAACCCGTGCTTCCTGTTCCTCGGTGACCTGGACCGAGTAGCTCGGAACTCTGCCGATCTCCTTCGCCAGCCGGAAAGGCTTGTAGTCCACACCCTCTTCCAGATACTGAAATGAGCGATAGCCGTCGTACTGTTTCGTCTTCAAGCCCTTTCTCCCCGGCACGATAGTTTGACCCTACTACTACTGCAAATACTTGGCAAACCAGGCTTCCATTCGAGTATAGGCGTCCACGAAGTTCTCCGGGCGCCGGATTCCGTGCTGCTCGTTAGGATAGTGGAAGAACTCAAACGTCTTTCCTTCCTTCTTCAATGCTTCCGTCAAGCGGATCGCCTGACTATACGGCGCGCGGCGATCCAGCTCGCCATGCTCGATGAGCAACGGAACGTTGACATCCTTGATGAAGTTAATGGTGGAGTTGCGATAGTACATGTCGGGGTTGTCTTCGGGACGGAAGCCGTCGAACCCCGTGACCAGAAATATCTTACCCAGCCGATCGGCGTCGTCATACGCCGCGACCCAGTCGTAGATTCCGTAAAACGGCGCCGCTGCCTGAAACTTCGACGGATCGCGCGTGACCGCGGCCATACTCATGATGCCGCCGTAGCTGCCTCCATAAACTCCAATCTTGCCGCTGCAACTGGGCAGAGAGCGCAAAAAGTCGGACGCTGCCACCGCGTCCCAGCCCTGGCCGCGCGTCCAGTCGCCGACGCTCAGCCGCTGGAACGGCCGCCCATAACCGGAGCTGCCGCGATACTCAATGGCGAGCACGATGTAGCCCTTCTGCGCCAGGTACTGTTCCATGGCATGGAAAGTATTCGCATAGGAATTGGTGCCGCCGCCGTGTACGGAAACCAGTCCGGGATACTTCTTGTTCCCGTCCATCACCGGCGGTTTGTACAGGTAGCCGTGGATGTAGAGACCGTCGTTGCTGCGGAATGAAACCTGGATGGGCGCGCGCACGTCCTTGAACTGCGTTGCCCACTTGGTGAGCTGCGCCGCCTCGCCGCCCCTGGTCGACATCGCCCACACATCCCCGGAGCTGACCGGCGTGGTGCGCGTGAAGGCGATGATGCTGCCGTTGGCGGCCACGTCCATGGACTGCATGCCGCCCTCGAAGTTGGTGATCTGCGTGGCGCATCCCTCGCCATTCGCCGGCACGGCCCAGATGTTGGTGTTGCCGCGACTGATATTGCGGAAGTAGATCAGGCTGCTGTCGGGCGACCAAAAGACGTGGGCGTTCATTTCGAAGTCGCTCACGTCCACGTCCATGTGCACGTGGCGCACTTTCCCCGTGGCCACGTCGTAGATGTAGAGATACGACATGTCTTCGAACCAGTAGTCGGACTGGCTGTTGCCGTTGAACGCGATCGACTTGCCGTCGGGCGACCACTCGGGATTTCCCATCACCCACACGCCGGTGGTGATCTTGCGCATGCCCGAGCCGTCCGCGTTCACCATCCATAGGTCGTCGGAGTAGTAGTCGCTGCGCCCGGAGACAAACACGATCTGCTTGCCGTCGGGCGACCACTCCGGCGCCCAGCGGAACTCGTCCCACTCGTTCGTCTTCTGCGTGAGCTGTTTCGGCTCGCCACCCTTCGCGCTGACCACCCAGATGTCCTGGTCCTTCGCGCGATTGGAGATGTAGGCGATCTGCGTACCGTCGGGCGACCAGCGCAGCCCGTGCTTCGCGCTGTTGTCATTGGTCACGCGCGTCGGCTCCCCGCCCGCAACAGGAATCGTGAAGATGTCCACCTGCCCGCCGCCGCCCGCGCCTCGGCCCCCGCCGGAGAGATAGGCGATCGTCTTTCCGTCGGGCGACCACTGGATGGAGCCTCCCTCGGTGAGCGCGCGCGGTTCGCCGCCGCCGGCGGGAATGAGCCAGATCCTCTGTCTGCCGCCATAGTTCGAACCGAACGCGATCGTGCGGCCGTCGGGCGACACCGCTACGTCGCCAGTGCGCGTGATTTGTGTCATGGCGCGGAGCGTGAGTTCAGCCGGACCGGCCGCAGGTGCCGCGGGCTGCTGGGCCGCGGCTGCGATGGCGGCGGTCAGCGACAGAATCAGGATGCTGAGGTTTGGCCGTGTCATTGCGAGCCTCCTGACGCGCGCTGCGCCGGCGCCTGGCTCTCTTCGCCTTTCAGGTACTTGTCGAACCAGGCCTCCATTCGCGTGTACGCGTTGACGAAGTTGTCGGGTCGCCGGATGCCGTGCTGCTCATCGGGAAACGAGAAAAACTCGAACGTCTTGTTGTGTTTCTTCAGCGCCTCCACCAACAGTTGCGACTGGGTGAACGGCGCGCGCCGGTCCAGTTCGCCGTGCTCGATCAGCATCGGCGTGGTGATCTTGTCCACGAAGTTGATCGTCGAGTCGGCGTAATACACGGCGGGATTTTCATCCGGCTTGTAGCCCTTCATCCCCATCACCACCCAGAATTTCATGAGACGGTCGCCATCGCGGTAGGCGGCAGACCAGTCGTAGATCCCGTAGAAGGGCGCGGCCGCATCGAACTTGGAGGAATCGCGCGTGAGCGCCGCCAGCGTCATGATGCCGCCGTAGCTGCCTCCGTAGATTCCGACTTTCCCGTTGCAGTACGGCAGGCTGCGCAGGTAGTCGGCCCCGGCCACCGCGTCCCAGCCCTGGTCGGCCGCCCAGCTTCCCCACGACGCCAGTTGGAAGCGGCGTCCGTAGCCGGAGCTGCCGCGGTACTCCACCGACAGCACCACATACCCTTTGTGCGCCAGGTACTGCTCCATCCCGTGAAAGCCGTTGGCAAACGCGTTGTTGCCGCCCCCGTGCACGGAAATCAGTCCGGGATACTTCTTCGCCGGATCGAGTCCCGCCGGCTTGTACAGATAGCCGTTGATATACATGCCGTCTTTGCTGAGGAATGAAATCTTGGCCGGCGCCGCAACGCCGTCAAACCGCGTCGCCCAGTGCGTGAGCTGCCGTTCTTCCCCGCCGTTCATCGGCATCCAGGTCAGCTCGCCGGGCCCGGTCTGCGTCGCGCGGACGAACGCAATACCATCGCCCTTCGGCGACACCGACATGCTTTGAATCACACCCTGGCCATTGGTGACTTGCGTCGCCACCAGGTTGCCTTCCACGTTCACGGACCAGATGTTGGTGTCCCCTCGCGTGTTGTAGCGATAAAACAGCGACTTGCTGTCGGGCGACCAATACATGTGGATGTTGCCGTTCAGGTCGGTCGCATAACCATCGGTCGCCAGCTTGCTTACCTTGCGCTCGGGCATCTTCACCAGGTAGAAGTCCGACATGTCGTCGAACCAGAATTCCCAGTTGCGCACCGCGTTGAAGGCGATGTACCGGCCATCCGGCGACCACAGCGGGTCGGTCATCACGCGCACGTTGGTGGTGAGCCTGGTCAGGTGCGAGCCGTCCACGTCCACCATCCACAGGTCGTCGGCAAAGTAGTCGCTGCGGTTGGAGACAAAAGCGATGTGCTTGCCGTCGGGCGACCATGTCGGCGCCCAGCGGTTCTCATCCCACTCGTTGGTCTTGCTCGTCAGCTTGCGCGGTTCCCCGCCCGCCGCGCTGACGATGTAGATGTCCTGCGTCTTGTCGCGATTGCTGATGTAGGCGATCCACTGGCCGTCGGGCGACCATCGCACCCCGTGCTTGGCTGACTTCTCATTCGTCACACGCTGCGGCTCGCCCCCCTCCGGACTGATCGTCCAGATGTCGCTCTGGCCGTCGCGCATCGCAAGGAAGGAAATCTTCTTGCCGTCGGGGGACCACTGCGGTCCGCTTTCCCCGGGCGACGACGGGAGCAGCGCCTTCGGCTCGCCGCCGGCGACGCTGACCAGATAGATCTTCGACCCTGCCCCCCGGCCACCGAACGTGAACGCGATCCACTTGCCGTCGGGCGAAATTTCCGGATCGCTGATGCGGCTTACTTGCGTGAGATTGCGCAGTGTCAATTCGGTGCCGCCGCCCGCCGCCGCGCCCGCCCTGGCCGGTTGGGCTTTCGCCGCCGCCTTCGCCGGCCCGGTGGTTTTCTTCTGCGCCGCCGCGGAAAGCGCTGCCGCCAGCAGCGTACACGCACAAACGAACCTCACCGTGGCTCGAGACATGGGACCTTCTCCTCGCAATGCGGACGGCCGGGGGCGGCTTGCGCCGCCACCCGGCCCCCAATCGTCAGAAGTAGAACTTGAAGCCAAGCTGTATCTGGCGCGAGTTCGTTGCCGTCCCCAGGATCTTGCCGAACAGCGGCGACGACAGCGTGCTGTTGGGATTGCTGAAGTTTGTGTGATTGAACAGGTTGAAAAACTCCGAGCGGAACTCGAAGCGCCGCTGTTCACCCATGGGCACGTTCTTCTGCACGGCGAAGTCTACGTTGAACAGCGCCGGGCCTTCGAACGCGTCGCGCCCGGTCAGCACGCCGCCGGTACGCGCCAGGATCACATTGTTCACCGCGCTCTGCACCTTGAGGAACTGCGTCTTGTCCGTTGCGCCGCTCGCATACACTTCCCTGATCGAGTGCCCCGGGAGCACCTGCGCGCGGTCGGTGGCGTTGCCGTCGCCGTTCACATCGGCCCCTGCCGTAATCGAGAACGGCTGGCCGCTGTGCGCGCTGAACACCCCGGAAAGCGCCCAGTTGCCCAGGATGTGCGAGGCGATGCCCGACGTGAGCCACGGCTTGCCGTGCCCAAACGGCAGCGAGTAAACGCTGTTGGCCACAATCATCTGCCGGAAGTCGGCTTCCATGCGGCCCTTGTCGAGGTTGTAGTTGAAGTGGTCGGTCGGCACCGCGCCCGCCTCCACCAGTCCGATGTTCTTGCTGTACGTGTAGGAAACCTGCGCGCTGAACCCGTGGCTGTAGCGGTGGTTGTACTCCACCTGCAGGCCGTTGTAGTGCGAGTTGCCCAGGTTTTCCGTGATGCTGATGGTGTTGAAGACCGAGTTCGGACGCACGCCGGTGAACGCCGCGCCAAAATTGGCCGCCGTCCCGATGTTGTAGTGCAGCGTGTGCGAACCGGCGTAGCCAACCTGCAAAAAGCCGTTCCGGTCCGTCTTGAACTGCAGGTTGAAGGTGTAGTTCTGAACATAAATCGCCTGGTTGCCCGGATCGTAGCCGGAGATGTTCTTCTTCGTCGTCGCAAACTGCGCCGGATCGGCCACCGTGCCGAAGACCTGGTTGGTGATGCTGGTCGGGAACGAGAACGGCGGGTTCCCCGTGCCGGTGTTGAAGCCGAACAGGTCGGGCCGCTGGTAGTAGATGCCGTAGCCTCCGCGGACCACCATCCAGCCCATCGGCGACCAGGAGAAACCCACCCGCGGCTGGAATTCGTTCTTGTGGATCGGCGCGTAGCCGAAGCCCTTGGGCAGGAACAGGCCGACGTTCGCGATGTTGGTAATCGGCGCGTCCGGAATCGGATTGCCGTTCGAATCCAGCTGATAGATGTTGTTCTGGGTGCCGTTTTTCTCCCGCGGAATCGTGTTGATCTCGTAGCGCAGCCCCAGGTTGATCGTGAGGTTGCGGCGCGCCTGCATCGCGCCGTTCACGAAGCCCGCAAACAGCGAGTAGCGCGGGTATCGCTTCGACGAGTTCAGCGGCACTAGGTTGAAAGTTTGCGTCTGCGTCTGGAACTTGGCGGTCGTCACCCCGTTCACCGCCGTGTCAAACGGCGGGCCGAAACCCACAAACGTAATGTTGCGGCGCGGCGTATCGGCGCCGAACGAGTTGATCTGGTACCGGAAGGCGTTGAAGCCGGTCTTGATGTTGTAGCGGCCCCTGGTCATGCTGAGCGTGTCGGTCCACTGGAAGACGTTGTCATGCCGTCCCTGGGGAATATTCGTGCCCACCCCGGCATTCGTCAGCCCCGTGCCGGAGAAGGTGATGCTCGGCAGCCCGTTGGCATCGGCCGCGCTCTTGGAAAATCCCAGCGCCGCAACCGCGTCCGGCGGCTCGTCCCAGGAAACGCTCAGGGCCGACCGGTTGTAGTTGAATCGCGCTTCGTTGACCATCGTGTTCGAGATCAGCCGCGTCCACGCGATCTCGGGCACGAACGTGTTCCACCCGAAGCCGTTGTTGCCGCCCTGCAGCCCCGTGCTCAGGATCACGCCCGGCGTGCCGGTGGCGTGGTTGTAAACCACGCGCGCGAAAAAGCGGTCTTTCGACGAAATCTGCGCATCGTCGCGCACAATGAAGGCGTTGCGGTCGTTGCCCTGGTTTTGCACCACGTGCAGCGGCGCCACCAGCGCCGTGGGCGAGAACCCGGGATCGGGCGCCGGATAGAACGCCTGCAACAGTTCCTTGAAGTTGCCGTTGGCCGGCCCGCCCTTCACGGAAGCCAGCAGCAGCGGCGTCGGAACCACCGGAACGGCCGTGACCTTCAGCGTCTGCCGGTAGGCTTCGTACGATCCAAAAAAGAAATTCTTGTCACGGACCACCGGCCCGCCCAGCACGCCGCCAAATTGATTGAGCGTGAACGGAAGCTTGGCGGTGTTGGGCGGATCGAAGTAGTTGCGCGCGTTCAGCGCGTCGCTGCGGAAGAACTCCCACCCCGTCCCGTGGTACTGGTTGGTGCCGCTCTTGGTCACGACGTTCACGTGCGCGCCGGCCACCGTGCCGAACTCCGCATCGGCGCCGCCTGTCAGCACCTTGAACTCCGCGATCGCATCCGGAGGAATGCCGGTCCCGATGAGCGCCTTGTTGATCAGCGATCCCGGAACGGAGATGTCGTTGAAGTCGCCGCCGTCGATCGTGAAATCGTTGTAGAAATCGTCGGTGCCGTTGATGAAGCCGCCGTCGTTCCGCGTGGCGCTGGTGCGTCCCCCCGCCGTGCTGATGATGGGCGTGGCTCCGGCCTGCAGGCTGACCAGGTCAACGAACGAGCGCCCGTTGAGCGGCAACTCCGTCACTTTCTCGTTGCTCACCACCCCGCCGAGCGACGCGTCCACCGTGTTCAGCACCTCGGCCGACGCCGTCACCGTCACCGTCTCGGCGGCGCTGCTCACCTGCATGGTGAAATTGACCACCGACGTGCTCTGCACCGTGACCTCCAGCCGCGACTTCGCCGCCGCAAAGCCGGTGTGCGTCACTGTGATTTCGTATTGCCCGATGGGCACGTTGAGAAATTCGTACGTCCCCGACCCTCCGGTCGTGGCCGTCCGTTGTTCATTGGTCTGCACATTGCGCAGCATCACCGTCGCGCCCGGAACGACTGCCTGGCTGCTGTCGACAATGGTTCCATTCACTCTGCCGGTGACCGAACCCTGCGCAAACGCGCGTTCCGTACTGCTTGCCACGAACAACAGCGACCACAGCAACGCCGTGGACGCGAGGATCGAGCGGGTGTGACGAGCCATTGCCATCCTCCTCGCAGCCGCAGGTGGGGTCCGTGTTCCATCGCCGGCTTGGCCGTCCGGCGCCTCTGCGACTGTTATCGTACAAAAACAGATGGCAGACTATGAAGACACTTTGAGGCGTTGTCAAGCGGTTTTTTGTTGGCTTCTGATGGCTCCGCCGAACCGGCGGCCCGCATTCGGGCGCCCCGCGGGGGAACACCTTACCGGCCAAACCTTGCCATCGAGTCAACCGCGCTCTCAGGCACGGGTTTCCGGCCGGCGTTCGGCAGCAGAAGATCTAGAAATGCATCCGCAAGTTCGTCAATCGTGAGGCGGCCGTCTTGTCGGTACCACAAGATCGTCCAGTTGAGCGCGCCGAGCAGGAAGAGGCGCAGAAGGGGCGTGTTTTGGTGGACGACCCCGTCTCTTGCCAGGTCCTCCAGCACCTGCCCGATGTGCCTTTCATACTCGTCGCGAAACTTCACCGTTCGCAGCCGGGACCTCGGAGGAAGAGCACGCCAGTCCAGCATCAGCACCACGAAGGTATCGCGCTCATCGCCCAGCGTCTGGCGCAAATGAGTGTGGAGGATGGCTGACATTTTCTCCCTTGGCGAATGTGCCTGCGCTACTGCTGCGTCGAGGGCAGCGACCGCACGCCGCATGCCTTCCTCGATCACCGCCTCGAGGATCTGCTCCTTGCTGTCGAAATGAAAGAAGATGCTTCCCGACTGGATTCGCACTGCCTTGGCCAGATCGCGAACGGTTGTGCGCTCGTATCCTTTGTGCCGGAACAGTCGCGCCGCCGCTTTGATGATGGCCCTGCGTTTGTTGCCCCGGCTGCCCTTGCTTGATGTCACGGTCAATCTCCACCCGCACTGAACGCTTGTAACAGGTCTGGGCGACACCAGAAAAGGGCGCCCGCGATTTGCGCTTGACAGCCGGTCAAAACTGATATTAGCTTTCCGCCCTCAAACCAAGCAAGCGCTTGGTTGCCTGGCCGCTGCGGAGCGGGGGCCCGCAGCGACGACTTTCTTCAACACGGAGGCAGGCGTATGACACACGCGAGCGGTTTGAAACGTTTTTTGCTCGTGTTTGCGGCCACTCTGGCGTGTCTCGCGACAGCGCGGGCGCAGGACACAGGGCGAATCAGCGGCGTCATCAGCGACCCTTCCGGCGCCGTCGTCAGCGGCGCGGCCGTCCGTATCACCAACGCGCAAACCGGCCTTGAACGCACCCTGCAGTCCGACGTCAACGGTCGTTACGAAGTCCCCAGACTTCCCGTCGGTCAGTATGGCGTCTCGGTTTCAATGCGCGGTTTCCAAACCGCCAACGTGCCCAACTTGGAGCTCCACATCGATCAGGACCTGCGTGTCGACGTGCAGATGCGCGTGGGCAGCGCCACCGAGACGGTCGAGGTCACTGCCGCGCCTCCGTTGACCGAAACCAGTTCGAGTGAGATCGGCAACGTGATCCAGGAAAACCGCGTCCGCGAACTCCCGCTCAACGGCAGGAACATCCTTCAGCTTGCCTTGCTCGCCCCGGGTGCGACCGAGGCCGAGCCGCAAAGTGGTATCGAGCGCTTCACGTTCAACAGCGGCGGCTTCACCGTCAGCATCAACGGCGGGCGCACCGACCAGAATCAGTACGTGCTCGACGGCGTCTGGAATGGCGTCGTTTACTTCAACCAGCAAAACATCAATCCCACGGTAGACATGATTTCTGAGTTCAAGGTCAAGGGCACGAACGCCGACGCCAGCAGCGGTTTTGGCCACGGTGGCATTGTGACGTACGCGACGCGCTCCGGCGGAAACGAGTTCCACGGAAAACTGTGGGAGTTCGTGCGTAACGATATTTTCGACGCAAAAAATTTCTTCGATACACGGAAGCCGGCTTATCGCCAGAACCAGTTCGGCGGCGTCTTGAGCGGTCCATTTCTCCGCGGCAAATACAAGACGTTTTTCGCCATCAGCTACGAGCAACTGCAAATCCGCAAGGAGCTGACCGCCGTCCAGACTCTGCCCACGGCAAAGCAGGTAAGCGGAGACTTCTCTGCCGACAAGCCCATCTTTGACCCGCTAACCACTCGTCCCGACCCGGCGCGCCCGGGCCAGTTCATCCGCGATCGCTTTCCGAACAACATCATCCCGAGCAACCGGATTGCCGCTCCCTCCGCTTACTTGGCCAGCTTCTTCCCGAAGCTTACGACTGGCGGTGTGGGCAACTACGTCAATAACTCAAAGCGCGTCAATCGGCGCGATCAGGCCAACATTCGGCTCGACCACAGCTTTTCTCAAAAAGACCAGACATTCGCCCGCTTCACCTTGGCGAACTTCCTCGGAATCGAACCCCTGGGCGTGGGAACCGGCGCCAATCCGCCGTTCAACGCAATTCCGGTCACCGAGAACGCTTTCAGCCGCAACCTGGCGCTCGGCTGGACACACTCGTTCAGCAGCACCCTTCTGAACGATTTCCGATTTGGCTTCAACCGGGCTCGCTTGCCGCGCGAACAGCGCGGCCCTGATTTCTTCAGCATGTTCAACATTCCCGGCTCCAACCGCAGCCCCGCCGACTTCGGTCTCCCCGCGGTTTCGGTCACCGGCTTCACGGCTTTCGGCGGGAATGACACGATCACACCCTTCAACCTCGCCGAAAACGATTTTCAATGGGCTGACGACCTGAGTTGGGTCAAGGGCAGCCATACCTTCAAGTTTGGCGGCGATTTCATTCGTACCCAGCTCATTCACCAGTTCGACTTCTTCGCAAAGGGTTCGCTCAGCTTCCAGGCTGCTTTCACCACGGACCCGCAGAACAAAAACAACACCGGGAACGCATTTGCCGATTTCCTGCTCGGATTTCCCACGCAGAATCGAATCGGCTTGGGGTCAACGTATACCCACAGCTTCGAATATCGCATCGAGAGCTACATCAACGACACTTGGAAGATTGCGCCCCGGCTCACCCTCAATCTCGGCCTTCGCTACGAGATGATGCGCCCGCCGTTGTTTGCCGAACCGCTTTCGACGCTCGCGTCTGACGGCCGGATCGTGATCAGCGTACCCGATAACGGACCGTTGCCCCCGCAGGTCAAACTGTACGACGGAAAAGGAATTACCTTCGTTACGGCAAAGGACGCGGGATATCCCGCGACCCTGATCGACACCGACAAGAACAACTTTGCGCCGCGAGTGGGTCTTGCTTGGGACGTTTCGGGCGACGGCAAGACGGTGGTCCGCAGCGCCTACGGATACTTCTACACCCAGCGGCAACAAATCAATTCGTCGGCCCAGTTCATCAACGACATCCCCTTCTACAACATGTCAACCGTGCTGAATCAGGGCGTTGGTTTCGCTGCCAATCCAACTTCCCTTACGCCCACGTTGACGTGGAGCAACATGATTGTGAACAACGTGTCGTTGCCCGGCGGCACAGCGTTTCCCAGGTCGCTCCCCTTCGGCGAAGTCCAGCAATGGAGTGTCGGTATACAGCGCTCACTCTGGCGCGAGGCGGCCCTGGAAACCGACTACGTCGGTACCACCGGGCGCAAGCTGCTCTCCAGCTACAACCCCAACCAGATTGACTTCCTCGGCGAAGGCTGCGTCGGGTTAGGGGCTGGCTACGCGCTTCCGGCCAATTGCACCCGTAACGCTCCGCGCACGCGCCCCTTTCCGCAGTTCGGAAACTTCACCAGTTGGCAACCGAAGTCGACCTCCGACTACAACGCCCTGATTGTCAATCTCAATCAGCGAAGCAGAAAAGGGCTCACCTTCCAGGTGGGCTACACGTGGGCCCACTCGATTGACACATCTTCCGGTGAGAACGTCGGCGGGACCTCAGGCAACGGCACTCGCGATTCCTACGCATCAGTCGACATCGAGCGCGGCAACTCCAATTTTGACACGCGTCACCGCCTGACCATCAGCTACATCTACCAGCTTCCAATCGGCCCGAAGCAGAGGTTCATGGGCCGCGGCGGCGCCGTCGGGAAGGTGCTCGAGGGTTGGCAGGTTGGCGGCATCACAACCTACTCGAAGGGCGTGTCGTTCACGGTCACGCAGGCCAATGATCCGACCGGACTTGGACTGGGCCTGATGCCGAACCTGGTGTGCGATCCCAACCAAGGCGCCCCGCACACGATCCAGCAGTGGTTCAACACGTCCTGTTTCGTCGCCCAGGGCTCCAGTTACGGCAACGCGGGACGGAACATCGTTGCCGGACCGCCGATCAAGAATTTTGACATCTTCCTCACCAAGAACACGTCGCTCAGTGAGCGCCTGAACCTGGCGTTCCGGACCGAGTTCTTCAACGCATTCAACTCCCCGCAGTTCTTGATCCCGCAACGTTCGCTCGGCGGGGCGGGGTTCGGGCAGATCTTGGGGGCCCGTGACCCGCGCGAAGTTCAGTTTTCGCTCGCATTGTCGTTCTAGCAGTTCGCTGTAGTGTCGGTCGTGCGTTAGGCAAGTAGGCGGAGGCGATTGCATGTCTCGAAGAAACCTTTGTTGGACATTTGTGGTGGTTGCCATGGCGCTTGCGGGATTGGCGGCACAGGAATCGCCCCAGGGTCCGCAACGGATCGCCATCAGGGCGGGACGACTGTTGGACGGCACCGCCAACCCGGCGATTGACAACGCTGTGATCATCGTGGCGGGCGAACGAATCGAAGCAGTTGGCCCCGCCGCCAGCGTTGCGATTCCGGACGGCGCCAAGGTCATCGACCTCAGCGCCGACACCGTCATGCCGGGACTGATCAACGGTCACGAGCATCCCACGGTGCGGGCCTACGTCGGCAATGAAGATCCCAGGCACGAGGGCCGAAATTCTCTCATCCAGCAACTGAACATGATGGACGAGCCGCCGGCGATGCAGGCAGCGCGAGGCGTGCGCGATCTGCGCGTGGAACTGATGTGCGGGGTCACCACCGCCTACGTAGTCGGCGAGCTGCAATACAACGACGTCTACCTCAAGAAGGCCGCCGACGCGGGGGTCTTCCCTTCGCCTCGTCTGTACCTGTCCGGTCCATGGATCACCACGACCGGTGGCTACTACCCCTTCCCGCAGACCGACGGTCCTTGGGACCTGCGTCGTATGGTGCGCCGGAACATCGAGGCCGGCGCCCACCATATCAAGATCGTCGTGAACCATGGCGGCATGGCAAGCGGACCCGCCAACGGGCGCCCCTTCGCCGGCACAAACTGGACCGACGAAGAAATGCGCGCTGTCGTCGATGAGGCTCACCGGCTCGGGGTCAAGGTTACCGCCCATGCCGGCGACGCGATTGCTGAGAAGCAGGCCCTGGAAGCAGGTGTCGATTCCATCCAGCACGCGTCCGTCCTGACACCGGAAATCATCAATCTGTTTGTGCAGCGCAAGGCCTCCATCGTCAGCACTGCCGGCGCCGGGCAGGGCTTTTTCCAGCAATCGGACTTTCGATACATGGATACCGAAGCAAACAGCGCTGCTGACTGGATTGGCTATGCCCGCAAACTCGTTCAGGGCGGGAGGTCCCTGCAGGGCGGTCGTGCAGCGCCCGATCCCCAGCGGCAACAGGCGCGTTACGCCGAGCTGAGAGCTGCCCGTGACCGCGGTGTCCCCATCGCGGTTGGCAACGACAACATGGTCGGCTTGCTGCACCTGGACATCTACCACCTTGTCGACGCTGGATTTACGCCAAGCCAGGCCATCTACGCCGCGACCGGTGGCGGCGCGAAGGCGTTGGGGATTGATCGTGACGTGGGAACGCTGGAGAAAGGCAAGTTTGCCGACATCATTTCCATAAAAGGCAAGCCTGATCAGAACATCTTGGATCTTGAAAAAGTGAATTTCATCATGGTCGGCGGCCGCGACTATACCGGTCTCACGTTCCGGTAATCACGCGCATGCGGAGGATAGATATGAATTCACGACGGCGGTTGGGCCTGCTGGCTGTTGCGGTTGCTTTGAACGTATGCGTCGCCCTTGCCCAGGAGTCAGCAGCGCCCGCACGCATTGCTATTAAGGCCGGCCGGCTGCTGGACGGCAGCACAAACCCCGCGATCGAGAACGCCGTGATCATCGTGGCGGGAGACAGGATTGAAGCCGTCGGGCCTGCTGCGAGCGTCCGCATTCCCGCCGGCATCAGGGTGATCGATCTCAGCAGCGATACCGTGCTGCCCGGCCTGATCAATGGCCACGATCACCCGACAATCCGAGCGTTCACCGGCATCGAGAATGCACGGCGCGAGGGGCGCAACTCACTTCTGCAGCAGCTCGATGAAATGGCCGAGCCAACCCAAATTCAGGCCGCCCGCGGAGTGCGCGATCTGCGGGTTGACCTGCTCTGCGGTGTCACGACTGAATACGTCGTCGGCGAAGTGAAGTTTAACGATGTCTACCTGAAAAAGCTTGCCGACGCGGGCGTCTTTCCGTCCCCCCGCCTGTATCTCTCCGGCCCGTGGCTCATGCCCACCGGCGGGTACGACCCGATCACGCCAACCGACGGGCCGTGGGAAATGCGGCGCTTCATTCGAAAAAACGTCGAGGCCGGCGCTCACCACATCAAGATGGTCGTCAACAACGGCGGAATGGCATCCGGCCCGAGCGCGGGCCGCCCGTTTGCGAATACCAGCTGGTCCAAGGAGGAAATGGAAGCCGCCGTCGACGAGGCCCATCGGCTCGGCGTCAAGGTCACCGTCCACGCCGGCGACGTCGCCTCCGAAAAACTCGCCCTCGAAGCTGGCGCCGATTCCATCCAACACGCGTCCAGCCTGACTCCGGAGATCATGGACCTGTTCGTGCAAAAAAAGGCCTCTATCGTCAGCACCTATGCCGCCGGACTTCAGGGTTATTTCACTCCCAAAGATTTCGCTTACCTTGATACGGAGGCCAACAGCGCCGCCGACTGGATCGGCCGTGCTCGCGCCCTCATCGAGCGTGTCCGGCGAGAGAACCCCCGCGGATTTGGCAATCGCACCATGCAAGACCGCCTCCAGGAGCGCTATGCCCAACTCCGCACTGCTCGCGATCGCGGAATCCCGATTGCCGTCGGAACCGACAACATGCAAGGGCTGCTTCATATCGACATCTACCACCTGGTGGATGCGGGCTTTACCCCCATTCAGGCAATCAGCGCTGCCACGGGGACCGGCGCCAAGGCCTTGGGCATTGATCAAGAAGTCGGAACTCTCGAGAAGGGAAAATTTGCGGACATCATATCGGTGAGGGGAAGGCCCGATCAGAACATCTACGACCTCGAGAAGGTCAATTTTGTGATGGTGGGAGGCAGGAATTTCACCGGCCTGAGCTTTCGCTGATTTCCAGGCGGACGGCGCCAGACCGGAACGAATCGCGCTTCACAATTAGCTGCGTCATCTCGAAAGTGTTGAGCGCCTTTTGCATTCGTCGGCGCCACATCCGTGACGCTCGGGCGCGGAATCACAAAGACCATCCAAATGACGTGCCGATATGCCCATCTGGGCCGGGCGTAGAACTGCACGCAGTTGATCAGATGGCCTCAAATTGCCGGCCGTAGAACTGCAAGCAGTTGATCAGATGGCTTCAAATTGGGCGAGAGAAGGTACCGAAGCTGCGGATGAGAAGCAAAAAGACAGCCAATTTGCCATCGAACGCCAGGTTCGCGCCCGTTTTCGCTTGCTGACCACAATCCTGCTCACGCCAAAACTGACACCAGGCCGTTTCCGGCCAATCGGCGTTTCGCAAGCAATAAGATTTAAGTGCTTACATTTCTGCTAGATTGAAGCAAACGGGCCCGTAGCTCAGCTGGTTAGAGCAGGGGACTCATAATCCCTTGGTCCCAGGTTCGAATCCTGGCGGGCCCACCAGCGTTAGCTCGCCTTACGGCCGGATTTGCGAGCGTTCGGGACGGCAGCAATGATCGAACGGAGGGCGCGATTCACGGACTCGGATGAGTGGAAGATTTCGGACACGTCGGGCTCCAAAATC
Source organism: Terriglobales bacterium (assembly GCA_035651995.1). Taxonomy (NCBI): domain Bacteria; kingdom Pseudomonadati; phylum Acidobacteriota; class Terriglobia; order Terriglobales; species Terriglobales bacterium. The sequence continues at coordinate 165,103 of DASRER010000034.1, forward strand.
ACTGCAACTACATTGCCCCGCAGCCGTGAAGCGAAGCGGTTCCGGCGCAAGTCTTGCTTGATGCGCCCGTGATGCTTGCCTCGAACCCCACCCTTCATCGAGGCGAAGTCATGCTCAGGGCGCATGTCGTCGATGCGTTTCGATTGAGGCTTCTTCATAGGAGTCCCGCTCGCGCCGTGTCACGCGCCGCGCGCTGATGATCCTGAGTGTATCGCGTTCTGCCGCACTCTCAATCGTTCAGCCATTTTCGGGTTCGGGCGATGCACGAAATGCCTCTCAATTTTTGGACATTTGTGCATCTATGCGTCCGAGGCTTAGAATCGGTTCGTGTTCGTACGCCAGGCAGCAGCCATAGCGATCGCGTTGACCCTGCTCACGGGAACATCGGGTGCGGCTCGGATTTGCGAAAGCCGCTGCTTGAGCCAAACGGCGACAACCCCGCATCACCTCCAACCCTCTGCTTCGAATACCGCGTCCCGCTCGATGCATCACCACGTCCCGGCCAGTCAGCGAGGGCCGGCCCCGGCAAGGTTTGCCCAGCCAAAGGGCGAATCTGTATCGGTTGACACCTCAGCTTGCCCGTCCTATGCCCAAATGGCAGCTCTCATCGGGAAGGTTGGGTTGAACACCGTCGAGAGTGCTTCGTCGGTGGCGCCGCCGCCCGTGGCGCCGTCGATCGCAGCAGCAGCAGGCGATCACCAAACCGGGCGACACCGGCCGCCGCCTCGCATCCACCGCTCCCATCCTGCTGATCTGGCCCTGCGAATCTAGAAGTCACGCTTCTCCCGCCGTCTGGTCGCTGGTCGGAGACGACGTTTCACACAGGCGCTGTTCCTCCGCCCCGGCGACGCCGATCCATCTCCTGCGCTCCACGAGGGACCTATGAAGAACAGGCGCGACTTTTTGAAGAACTTTTTCGGCGCCGGCGCGGCCGTTGCCGGCGTGCCAGCGCTGCTCAACGCACAACATGAACACACGATGCCAGCCCGGCCCCAGGCTGGCGGTGCAAAACAACCGCCCATGCAGCCGCACACCGCGCGCGCTGCCGGCGCGCCAGTGATGGTCGAGACCCCGGATGTGCCACAACTCCCGTGGCGCGCGGTGAATGGCGCCAAGGAATTCCATCTCGTCGCCGAACCAGTCAGGCGCGAGATCGCGCCGGGCAAGGTCCTGGACGTGTGGGGCTACAACGGCAGCGTTCCGGGCCCTACCATCCAGATCACCGAAGGCGACCGCGTCCGCATCATCGTGGACAACCACCTGCCCGAACCCACCTCCATGCACTGGCACGGGTTTGAAATCCCGCACAACATGGACGGCGCTCCGGGAACGAGCCAGGGCCTGATCCCGCCTGGCGGCCGGTTTGTCTACGAATTCACCCTCCATCAGAACGGGACTTTCTTTTACCACTCCCACATGGCCATGCAGGAAATGCTCGGGATGATCGGCGCGTTCATCATGCATCCGAAGCAGGCCTACCAGCCGCGCGTCGACAAGGACTTCGCCATCATCCTCCAGGAGTTCGCGGTCCTGCCGAACAACTCCGTCCCCAACACGATGAACATGGAATTCAACTGGCTGACCTTCAACGGCAAGGCCGGGCCGGCGGCCACGCCCCTCATCGTGCGTCTCGGCGATCGCGTGCGAATCCGCTGGATGAACCTCGGGATGGACCATCATCCGATTCACCTGCACGGCCACACCTTCTACGTGACCGGGAGCGAGGGAGGGCGCCAGCCGGAGGCGGGATGGGGGCCGAAGAACACGGCGCTGGTCGGCGTCGCCGAAGCCCTGGATTTCGAGTTCGTCGCCAACAATCCTGGCGACTGGATGCTGCACTGCCATCTGCCCCACCACATGATGAACCAGATGTCGTCCAACGTCGGCCCGCTGACGCGCCGCCCGGGAATGCCCATGGGCGTGTCCATGGAAAACGGCATGGGGATGCTCGACGGCGCGCCGGGCGCGCCCCTCGGCGACGACTACGGCCCCAGCCTCGGGCGCGGCATGGGGGTTGGTTCCACCAACGACCAGCCGGTCGGCAACACCGCCCTGTCACCAGCGAAAGCGGCCCGGGCCATGCCGGGCATGCAGCACGGCCAGATGCGGCCTGGCGAATCGCCATCGCCGCAACTGCCCGGGAACGCCAACCAGGTCCCTGGGTTTCCGCAGGACGCCTTCATGGAGGGCCACATGATGGCGATGGACCCATTGGTCGCCAAACCTGAGACCTACGGGCTCAATCCCGGGTGGAGCGGCTTTATGCAGGGGATGATGACCTTCGTCCGCGTGCTGGAGCCCGATAGGTACGAAAAAATCATGGCCCTGCGCCGGCAGCAGAAGCCGGCGGAGCACTCCGGCACAGAGCACAACCACCATGGCTAAGCGAAAGGAGCACAGCATGGCGAACGATCGGAAAGCGCTTCCACTTCTTGCTGCGTGGGTGTTATGCGCGCCCCTGGTCAGTGCCCAGATGGCGGGTCATCCGGCGCAGCAGTCTCAGGCGGCGCAACCGCCTGCTCACCAACATCCGGGCGCGCCGCCGCCGCAGCCGCTTCCCTCGCCCCAACAGCCGGCGACGATGTCCGTGCCCGGGCCTCCGCAAGGCCCTGCGCTCAGCCTGGCCGCGTTGGAAGAAATGGCCGCCGCGAATAATCCGACGCTGAAACAGGCCGCCGCCGAGGTTCGGGCTGCTGAGGGCCGCAAGCAGCAAGCCGGTCTCTACCCGAACCCGACGGTTGGCTACACCGGCGAAGAAATCGCTGGCGGACCCTCGCGCGCCGGTCAACAGGGTTTCTTCGTCCAGCAGGAGATTGTCCTCGGAGGGAAGCTGGGCCTGAGTCGCAGCGTCTTCGAAAAAGAACGCCAGCAGGCCCTGGCCGAGGCCCAGGAACAGCAGATACGTGTGCTGAACAATGTTCGCCTGCTTTTCTATCAGGCGTTGGCGGCGCAGCAACTGGTGGAACTGCGGCGCAACCTCAGCAAGCTCGCTGCCGATGCGGTTGAAACGTCGCACCAGTTGTTCAACATAGGCCAGGCCGACCAGCCCGATGTTCTGCAGGCCGAAGTAGAAGGCGAACAGGCGCAGCTCGCCGTCACCTTCGCCGAACAGGACCAGGTGCGTGTCTGGAAATCGCTTGCCGCGACCATAGGCCGGCCCGATCTCCCGCTGGCGCGTCTGGAAGGCGATCTGGAGCAGGTGCCCGCGATCACCGACGAGTGGCTGGACGCCATCCTGCGCGACAGTCCCGCGGTCAGAATTGCGGAACTCGGCGTCGCCAGAGCGGAAACCGCCCTGACGCGCGCCCGGCGCGAACCGGTTCCCAACCTGCTTCTCCGTGGTGGCTTGCAGCAGAACCGCGAACTGCGCGAATCCACCGGACGGCCAGTTGGTCTCCAGGGCTTCGCCGAGATTGGCGTGCAGGTTCCCCTCTTCAACCGGAACCAGGGGAACGTCGCGGCCGCGCAGGCCGACCTGGAGCGCTCGCGCCTGGAAGTGCAGCGGACCCGGCTCCTGCTGCGCGAGCGCGCCGCGCCGTTCTTCCAGAACTATCTGACGGCGCGCGCCGCCGTCGAGCGCTACCGCGGCCAGATGCTTCCCCGCGCCCAGAAGGCATATGAACTCTATCTCAAGAAGCACCAGCAGATGGCGGCCGCATATCCGCAGGTGCTGATCGCACAGCGAACGCTGTTCCAGCTCCAGACCGATTACATCGCAGCACTGGAAAATCTGTGGACGAACTCCCTCGCCCTGAAAGGCTTCCTGCTTACGGATGGTCTGGAAGCGCCGGCGCGGCCGGGCGAGATGGATCGTCCGGTTCGCGAAATCAATCTGCCGACGTCGGCGGTCACACCGCCGCAGGCGAGGTGAGAAACGCGGAAATCGAGGAAGCGGGAGGTCGCTTCCCCTTTGCTGCTGGGGCGGTGATCGTTGCCGTGAGCGGCGGGGCGGTCATGGTCCGTCGCGGCTTCAGCGCGCGTGAGCAGCCCTCACGGCTGGAAACGCTGATGGCTCGCGCCGCCCGCAGCATGTCGGTCCCGGCAGGCTCGATTCACCGTTCTCTCAGCTCTGGTCGGCCAGCAGGACGGTGTGCAGCAGCACGTTGGCGCCGTTGGCGCAGTCTTCCCAGCGCGTGAGTTCTTTCGGCGAGTGGCTCACGCCGCCCACGCTGGGCACGAAGATCATGCCCATCGGCCCGAGCCGCGCCATCATCTGCGCGTCATGCCCGGCGCCGCTGGGCAGGCGCATGGTGCGCAGGCCGAGCGTGGCGGCGCTGCGCTCGACCAGTTGCTGAATCTGCGGGCTGGCGACCGCCGGCGGATCGTGCTCCACCTGCTTGATGCTGATCTCCGTGCCGGTCTCGCGCGCAATCCCCTGCGCGCGCTGTTGAATGTCGCCTCCCAGCCGCGCGATCTTCTCCGCTGAAAGATCGCGCAGTTCGATCGAGTGCCGCACCAGCCCGGGGACCACATTGCGCGCATTCGGCGAAACTTCCAGGCGCCCGACGGTGCCGACCTGCGCGCCCGGTTCCGAGGTCACCACCGCCTGCACTGCTTCGATCAGCTTGGCGGCGGCCAGCAGCGCGTTGCGCCGCTCCGGCATGGGTGTGGTTCCGGCGTGGTTGGCGAAGCCGCGAATCTCCGCCTCGTATTCGTCAATGCTCACAATTCCTTCCACCACCCCCACGGGAATGCCTGCTTTTTCCAGCTTGCCGCCTTGCTCGATGTGCAGCTCGATGTAGCAGTGGAACGAATGTTGAGGTATCCGCGCTTCCGCGAGTCGATCCGGCGCGCCGCCGATTTTCGCGATGCCCTCGCGCCGCCGAACGCCGTTTACCACGCGGTCGAGTTCTTCCGGCGGAAGCTCGCCGGCCGCGCTTCGGCTGCCCACCAGCCCGCCTTCCTCGTTCGCCCAGATCGCCACCCGCAGCGGATGCCGGGTGGTCGTGTTGCTTTCGTTCAGCGTGCGGATGACCTCGATCGCCGACAACGAACCCAGATCGCCGTCGAAATTGCCGCCGCTCGGCACCGAATCGATGTGTGAACCAAACAGGATGGGCTTCAGCGAGGCATCGGAGCCGGCGCGGTCCCCAAAGATGTTGCCCGCCGCGTCAACCCGCGGCTCGAGACGCGCCGAGCGCATCAGGTCCATCGCGAACTTGCGTCCGGCAACATCGGCGTCCGAGTACGCAACCCGGCTCACGCCGTCGGCAAACGTGCCGCCCGCCCGGCGCCCGAAAACGCTGAGCCCTTCGATGCTCTCCCGCAAACGCTGCGCGTTGATGCGCAACGGCTCCGGCGCGGCCCCGAACGAAGAGGAGGAAATGGCCGCGCCGGCCGACGCCAGCGCAGCGGCTTTGAGCAAGGTGCGACGGTCAATCGCCATGGCGGAGCGGATTATATGCTCCGCGGAGCGCGGAACTGCCTGACTAACGCGCCGAGGGCGGCTTCACTTCGAAAGCTTCACTTCGAACTCCACCATCACTTCGTTCTTCACCTTCACCGTGCCGCCGCCTGCCGTGACCGGCGTGATGCCGAAGTCGCGCTGCTTCACGATGGCGCTTCCTGTGAACGCGCCGCCGCTTTCTTTCACCGTGAACGTAATGGGACGCCTGGCGCCGTGCAGTTCCAGCTCGCCCGTGACCTGCCACGAGTTGCCGTCGCGCTTTTCCACGCGCGTGGATTGGAAGCGGATCTCAGGATACCGCTGCACGTCGAGCACCTCAGGCCCGAGCATGGTCTTCTGGACTTCGGCCCGCGTCGACTCCGATTCGCCGGGGTCAGCCACCACCAGGCTTGCGCTCTTCACGGCCAGCGCAACTTGCGCCTTGCCCCGATCTACTTCTCCGCTCGCAATCGGGGCGCGCACCGTGTGGTCGTGTCCAAAGGGGGAAAACAGCCCTGCCTTGCCCACGTGGATGGTGAAACTGGAGTGCTCCACGTCAATCGGCTGCGCCTGCGGCCACATGAAAGCGCTGCCGATCCCCGGCATGCCGCCGAGCAGCAGCGCCATGACGACGAATTTTCCCTGCGCGCGCGCCACGATGCAGTCAGTTCAGAACTTCAATACGATGCCGCCAGAAAAAACGACGTTGTGCTGGCGATCGTCAGTTGGCGCGCCGAAATTGGGCTGGTTGGAATAGAAGTCGCGGACCTCCGCCCGCAGTCCAATCGGAAACAGGATCTTCACCGGCGTTTTGAAGTCCACGCCGCCGCCAAACTGCGCCGCGCCCGAGTTGGCGCCGCGTGGCGACGCGTTCGGCGCGCCATCGATGCGCGTGGAGCTTTCGTCGAAGCGCGCGTAGCCGCCGCCCACGGCCAGCCACGGCGAGATGCCGCTGTTCGGCGCAAATGCAACCCGCACCCCCGGCGTGATGAACAGGCTGGCGTAGTTGCGCGGCGCCGCCGTAAAGGGCGAGCTTACGTCGGTGCTCGGCGTCGCCACGAACGGAACTTCCAGGTAGACGGCCGCCCGCGGACTCGAGGTCAACTTCCGCGCGTACGTCGCTTGCAGCGAGAGCCCGGTCCCGATGCGGACCGGCGCCGTGGCCGGCGCTGTCAGCCGCGCCGTCGTATCAGGCGTCTTGATCGCGCCCAGCAGCAGCCCAACCTCGTTGTTCCTCTCTTGGGACAAGGCCGGCGTCACCGGCAACAGCGAGGCACACAGCAGCACAGCGCTCGCACGCATGAATCTCTCCTGCCCATGGGACTCCGCACGACGGGAAAGGTTTCACCCGTGGAACGCAAAACGTGATGGCGCTCGGGCCGCCGCGTGGTGAACGTTATGCGGTCGTGAACGCCAGCGTGAGCAGCGTCTTCTGCTCCATCTCGTGCGCCTTGGCCGATCCGGTGGCAGGGCTCGCGCTCGCCGAGCGCTTCACCGAACGCACCGGTGTCGGCTTCGCCAGGCGCCGCAGCCGCGGCCCCACGTAGAACAGCGCGCCCATGTTTGCCGGCTCCTCCTGCACCCACACCACTTCGCGCGCCTTGGGATGCCGCCCCAGTTCCGCCGCCAACTGCGCTTCAGGAAACGGATACATCTGGTCGAGGAAAACAATCGCCGTGGCCGTGTCTTTCCGCTTCTGCCGCTCCTGCCTCAGTTCGTGCCCGATCTTGCCGGTGCAGATCAGCACGCGCTCGGCGTTGGTGACCTCGGCGTCGGGCACTACCGGCAGGAACGGTCCGCGCTCCAGGTCTTCAATCTTCGACGACGCCAGCGGATGCCGCAGCATGCTCTTCGGCGTGAACACCACCAGCGGCTTGCGCCATTTGCGCAGCGCCTGCCGCCGCAGCAGGTGGAAGTACTGCGCCGCCGTCGAGGGCTGTGTGATCTGCATGTTGTCTTCGGCCGCGAGCTGCAGAAAGCGCTCAATGCGCGCGCTGGAGTGCTCCGGCCCCTGTCCCTCGTAGCCGTGCGGCAGCAGCAGCACCACGCCGGAGAGCAGCCCCCACTTGTCCTCGCCCGCGCTGATGAACTGGTCAATGATGATCTGTGCGCCGTTGGCGAAGTCCCCGAACTGCGCCTCCCACCCCACCAGCGCCTCCGGATAATCGCGGCTGTAGCCGTACTCAAAGCCGAGCACGCCCTGCTCGGAAAGCGTCGAGTTGTAGATCTCGCAGCTCGCCTGGTCCGGCGCCAAATGTTGCAGCGGCACGTATTGCTCTTCCGTCTCGATATCGATCAGCGCCGCGTGACGCTGGTTGAAGGTGCCGCGCCGCGTGTCCTGCCCCGAAAGCCGGATCGGCGTCCCCTGCGTCACCAGCGACGCGAACGCCAGCGCTTCGGCCATGCCGTAGTCCACCGCGCGCTTCCCCGCCGCCATCTCGGCGCGCTGCTCGAGCAGCTTTTTGATCTTCGGATGCACGTGAAAGCCCTCCGGCGCGCGCGCCAGTCCCTCGCCCAGGCGCTGCAACTCCGCCCGCTGCACGCCGGTCTCTACCTCGTACTCCGGCTTCCACGCTCCGCCGCGATACGCCGACCAGTACCCCGGCAGCGTTGCCATCTTCGGCTTCTTCTTGTAGCCGCTCGCCTGGCGCTGCGCTTCCATCAGTTGCTCGCGAATGCGCGCCGCCGTTGCGCTCGCATCCACCCCTATGCGCTCGGCGTAGATTTCCCACGTCCGCCGGCGCGCCTCGATCCGCTTGTACAGCAGCGGCTGCGTCACCGTCGGGTCGTCCACTTCGCTGTGCCCGTGCCGGCGATAGCCGATCAGGTCAATCACAACGTCGCTGCCGAACTCGTAGCGATACTCCGCCGCCCACCGCGCCACGCGAATCACCGCTTCCGGATCGTCGGCGTTCACGTGGAAGACGGGGATCGGCAGGCGCTTGGCAATGTCGGCGGCAAAACGCGAGGTGTGCAGCTCCTCCGGCGACGTGGTGAAGCCGATCAGGTTGTTCACCACCACGTGCAGCGTTCCGCCCACGTCGTATCCGGCCACGCCGCTCAGGTTCAGCGTCTCGGCCAGGATTCCCTGCCCGGCAAACGCGCCGTCGCCGTGCAGCACGATCGGCAACACCGCCTGTTTACCGTCGGCGCCGCGCCGCACCTGCTTCGCCCGCGCGCGCCCGATCACCACCGGATCAACCGCTTCCAGATGGCTGGGATTTGACACCAGGTGCAGGTTGAGCTTCTTGCCGCCCGCGGTCGTGTATTCCCCCGTCGCGCCCACGTGATACTTCACGTCGCCCGAGCCCAGCACGCTGCGCGGGTCCACATCCTCGAATTTGGCGAAGATGTCAGCCGCCGGCCGCCCCACGATGTTGCCCATCACGTTCAGCCGCCCGCGATGGCTCATGGCCAGCATGATCAGTTCGGCGCCGCGCTCACCCGCCGCGTTCATCGCTTCGTCCAGCAGCGGGATCAGCGACGCGTTGCCCTCCAGCGAAAACCGCTTCGTGCCCAAATAGCGCGACTGCAAGACCTGCTCGAACAGTTCCGCCGTGATCAGCCGCTCCAGCACGCGCTCCCGGTCCACCGGCGCCGGCTCGCTCTCCATGCGCTCGGCCACCCAGCGCCGCCGCTCCCGATCGTTGATGTGCATGAACTCGGCGCCAATCGTGCCCGAGTAGATGGCCCGCGCCTCCTCCGCCGCCTCGCCCCGCAGTTGTTCCAGCTCGGGATGCGGCTCCGGACGCAGATGTCCCAGCGGATCGAGGTCCGCCTGCAGGTATCCATACCGGCGAAACGCCTCAAACACCTGCTCGCGTTCGCCAGTCGCGGTATTGCTCACGGACTTGAGCGTGGTCGCCATGCCAATTCATTAGATTATCAGCGCCGGGATGCGTCGCGCGAGGGCCGGCTGGCGAATCGTCCTCGAGGGTGCCCCATGTCGGCGCGTTTTGTGCGCGGATTTGAGGACTTCCCTTGGCGGACATGACCGAGAAGTCCGAACTCCACGCTGTAGCGACGGGCGCCCTCGCCCGTCGGCGCCACCCCACGAGGTGGAAGCACCGGGCCTTGGCCCGGTGAAATCAGGCTCCGGTGGAAGCACCTGGCTTTAGCCCGGTGAAATCGGGCTCCGGTGGAAGCACCGGGCTTTAGCCCGGTGAAATTCCAATCACAAAGAGAAGCCGCCGCGCAGGAGCCGGTACGGCGACTAAGCGGCCGTTTTCCCCCGCCCGGCGATACGACTGCACCACAACAAAATCGTCGCCCCGGAGCCCTCCGCGGGCGAACTGACTTCCGGTGGAAGCACCGGGCTTTAGCCCGGTGAAATTCCAATCACAAAGAGAAGCCGCCGCGCAGGAGCCGGTACGGCGACTAAGCGGCCGTTTTCCCCCGCCCGGCGATACGGCTGCACCACAACGAAAATCGTCCCTCCGCACGGAAACTGACTCCCCGGTGGAAGCACCGGGCTTCAGCCCGGTGACATCGGGCTGCAAGAGAAGCCGCCGCGCAGGAGCCGGTACGGCGACGAAGCGGCGGTTTTCCCCCGCCCAGCGATACGGCTGCACCACAACGAAAATCGTCGCGCTGCACGCGAACTAACTCCCGGTGGAAGCACCGGGCTTTAGCCCGGTGAAATCCAATCACAAAGAGAAACCGCCGCGCAGGAGCCGGTACGGCGACTAAGCGGCGAGCTTATCAGCGGAAAGGGCGCGAGCGCATTCGCGCCCGGTCGCGGCTCTTGCTCTAAAGGGGCACGGCCAACAGCATGCCGTCAGACGGGTTCGGCCGCCTGACGCCTCATGGCGCTTGCCTTTCCACAGCCCCGCGCACTACGCTCGATCTTCCCTTGAACAACTTCCAGAACTGCTCTTACGCCGCCCTCACGCCGGCGCCGCAAGTCCTTTCTCCGGCTGATTTTGCCTCCAACCCCTGTACTTTGCCTGATCTGGCGCGAATTTTCGCGCAAGCCGATGATTCTGTTAGACCGGGTGGGGAGGGAATACCCCCACGCCACGCCGCCCCGCGCTGCAACTTCTACAAGCCCGACGGCCGCCGTTGCGGCTCCCCTGCCGTCCGCGGACGCCGCCGCTGCTACTTCCATCAGCGCCTGTTCACGCCCGCGCGCCGCGACTACAGCCTTCCTCCCATCGAGGACGCGCACTCCCTCCACGCCGCCGTGCTCCAGGTGCTCCGCGCCATCGCCGACGGCGCCGTTTCACCGCACGACGCCCGGCTCATGCTCTACGGCGCGCAAATCGCCGCTTCGAATCTCAAGAACCTGCTCAGGGAAGACGATCACCACTTCCGGGGAGAGGACAACCAGGGCTGACCCGGACGATGCGGTCACTTCGCAACCAGCTTCGCCAGGTTCTTGAACATGTCGCCGATGTTCTTCTGCGCCGCCGCCTCGAACAGCCGCCCGGCCACCGACGCCAGCATGCCGCCCATCTTCGCGTCGCCGGCAAAGCGCACCGTGGTCGCCGCGCCCCCGTCGGCCTCTTCCAGGCTCACCTGCCCGGCGCCTTCCACGAACCCGACCGGCGCCTTGGCCTTCGACGTAAGCGTGTAGCTCGCCGGCGGCCTCAGCTCCGTCAGCGCGATCTCGCTGTTGAACGTCCCCTTGATGTTGCCCACGCCCGCCTTCAGGATCGCCGTGTAGCGGTTGTCGCCCAGCGGCGTCAGCTTTTCGCAGCCGGGAATTGCCCGCTCCAGAATCGCCGGATCCATCAGCGCGTTCCACACTTCGTTGCGCGGAGCGGGAACGGTGTAGGTGCCTTGGATTTTCATTGTGCTTGCAACAGTGCCGTTGTACGGCAGTTAGCCTTTGGCGGTTCGCACTTGGCCCCTCAACAGCGCGGCGCCACCAAAGAATGCGCCGTGAGTCGCCCGGGCATGGACCTGCACCGCCAAATGCCAGGTGCTAAGTGCCAAGTGCTTCTTCTATCGCCCGCCGCGTGAACACCTTCGCCAGGTGCCGCCGATACTCCGCCGAAGCGAAGTTGTCGCTCAGCGGCTCCACGCCGTCGGCCGCCTTCTGCGCCGCTTCCGCAATCGCGCTCGCCGGCTTGCCGCGCAGCGCGGCCTCCACCTTGCGCGCGCGATACGCGTTCGGCCCAACGCCGGTAATGCCCACGGCAGCGTTTTCGAGTTTCGCGGAAGTCCCGCGGACCACGACCGCCACGCCGGCCACCGCGAATCCCGAGGCGGGATGATGGAATTTCTTGTATGCCGTACCGCTTCCGTTCGTCCGCGGCACGCGCACTTCGGTGATGATCTCGCCCGGGCCCAGCGCCGTCGAAAACAACCCGGTGAAGAAGTCCTTCGCCGCGATCACTCGCTCGCCCGTTGTGCTGTGCGCCACCAGCTCCGCGTCCAGCGCCAGGATCGCCGCCGGATAGTCTGCCGCCGGATCGGCGTGCGCCAGGCTCCCGCCCAGCGTTCCGCGGTTGCGCACCTGCACGTCGCCAATGTGCTCGGCGGTTTGCGGCAGCAGCGGGCAGTCGGCCTTCAGCAACGCCGACGCCGCCACCTCCGCGTGCGTCGTCATCGCGCCGATCACGATGCCGTCCTGCGTGCCGCGTATGTAGCGCAGCCCGCCGATCCGCCCCAGGTCCACCAGCAGCGCCGGCGCGGCCAGCCGCAGCTTCATCGCCGGCAGCAGCGAGTGCCCGCCCGCCAGCAATTTGGCGTCTTCATTCGACGCGAGCAGGTTCAGCGCCTCGCTCAGCGTGCGCGGAGCTTCGTAGTTGAAGGTTGCCGGAATCATCGCGCGCCCCTTCCCGCCTTCGCGGCTTTCGACTTCGTCTTCGTACCCGTGCTCCGCGCGCCCTTCGCTCCTGCGCCGCCCTTCGCTCTTGCGCCGCCCTTCGCTCTGGCTGCCTGCGCTTTTGCGCCGCTGGCGCCGGCACGCCGCGGCTGCCCCGGCCTTTCACCGTTCTTTGGCGGAGGCTGGGCCTTCCCTGCCGCCGGCGCAACCGCCGTCCGCGCCTTCGCCTCCTCAATGGCCCGCCACACTTTCTCCGGCTTCAGCGGCATATCAATGTGCGTGATCCCGAACGGCCTCAGCGCATCCACCACCGCGTTCACCACCGCCGGCGTCGATCCGATCGTGCCCGCCTCGCCCACGCCCTTTACGCCCATGGGATTCACCGGCGACGGCGTCGTCGTCCGCGCCAGCGTGAACGACGGCAGCTGGTTCGCCTTCGGAGGTGCGTAATCCATCAGCGAGCCGGTCACCAGTTGCCCGTCTTCGTTGTAGACCAGCTCTTCGTAGAGCGCCTGCGCCATGCCCTGCGCGATGCCGCCCTGGATTTGCCCTTCGACCAGCATCGGATTGATCACGTTCCCGCAATCGTCCACCGCGATGTACTTCTCCACTTGGACCGCGCCGGTCTCAACGTCCACCTCCACCGAGATCACGTGCGCGCCAAACGGGAAGGTAAAGTTCGACGGCTCGAAGAAGTGCGTCGCCTCCAGCCCGGGATCCACGCCCGGCGGCAGGTTCTTGGCGACATAGGCCGCGCCCACCACCTCGCCGAGCGGGAGCGACTTGCCGCCCTTGGCGACGGCGCGTCCGTTGGCGAACCTGATCGTCTCGGGCTTCACCCCGAGCAGGTGCCCGGCGATGCGGGCCATCTTCGCCTTCACTTTTTCCGTGGCGAGGAACATCGCCGTGCCGCCCACCGCCGTGGCCCGGCTGCCGAATGTGCCGATGCCGTAGGGCACCGCGGCCGTGTCGCCGTGCACCACGTTCACGTCCTCCGGCGTGATCCCGAGCTCATCGGCCACGATCTGCGCGAACGTCGTCTCCTGCCCCTGCCCGTGCGGCGAGGCGCCGGTCAGCACCGTGACCTTGCCTGTCGGCTCCACGCGCACCGTCCCGCTCTCCCAGCCGCCCGCCGGCATGGCCGACGACGGTCCCATTGCGCAAATTTCCACGTACGTCGAGAGCCCGATGCCGTAATACTTGCCCTGCTTCCAGCCACTCTTTTGCCGGGCGCGCAGCTTGTTGTAGTCGGAGAGTTCGAGCGCCTTCTTCAGCGTCGCCTGGTAATTGCCCGAGTCGTAGATGATCCCGGTCGAAGTGTTGAACGGAAACTCCTTCGCGCCGGGAAAGTTCCTGCGCCGCATCTCCACCGGATCGAGGCCCAATTCGTGCGCCGCGATGTCCACGATGCGCTCGATGATGTACGTCGCTTCCGGCCGCCCGGCGCCGCGATACGCGTCGGTCGACATCTTGTTCGTGAACACGCCCTCGATCACCACCTCCACCGCCGGCACTTTGTAGCAGCCGGTGATGAGCAGCGCCGTCAGCGTGGGAATGATCGGCGTCAGCAGCTGGTGATACGCGCCGAGGTCGGAAAGGATCTTCGCGCGCAGCCCCAGGATCGTGCCGTCATTCTTGACGGCGAGTTCCAGCAGGTTGATCTGGTCGCGCCCGTGGATGGTCGCCGCAATGTTCTCGCGCCTCCACTCCGTCCACTTCACCGGACGCCCCAGCCTCATCGCCGCCAGCGGCACCACCGCTTCCTCGCCGTAGACGTTCAGCTTGGATCCGAATCCGCCGCCCACTTCCGGCGTCACCACGCGCACGCTCGTTTCCGGCAGCCCGACCATGAGCGAGATCTGCGTCTTCAGCAGGTGCGGTATCTGCGTGCTCGACCACACCGTGAGCGTCTTCTCGCCCGGCAAGTATTGCGCCACGACCCCGCGCGTCTCCATCGGGATCGGCGCCAGCCGCTGGTTCACCAGCCGCGCCTTCACCACGCGATCGGCCGTCTTGAACGCGCCGGCCACGTCGCCGTTCTTCAGCTCGTGCCTGAACGCCAGGTTGGTCTTGAACTCGTCGTGGACAAAGTTCGTTTCCTTGCCCAGCGCCTTCTCCATGTCCACCACGGCCGGACGCGCTTCGTAGTCCACCTCGACCTTGTCGGCTGCATCGCGCGCCGCGTACAGGTCTTCGGCAATCACCGCCGCCACCGGCTCGCCTACGTAGCGCGCGAATCCGCGCGCCAGCGCCGGATGCTTCGGCACCTTCAGGCCCGGTAGCGCGCCCGCGCACGGTACATTGCCGAGTTCGCCCAAATCGTCCGCCGTCAGCACGGCAACGACCCCGGGATGCGCCAGCGCCGCGTCGGCGTTGATCGCGCCGATCTTCGCGTAAGCATGCGGCGACCGCACGAAGACGCAGTGCAGCAACCCCGGCAGCAGCAAATCGTCGGTGTAGTGGCTCCGCCCCTGGATAAGACGCGGATCTTCCTTGCGCCTGAGGCTCTGTCCGACCCAGCGCGCGCCGTCGGTTCTCGGCGCCGGCGCCTTCTCCTTCGCTTTCTGCAGCACAACCTGCGGCGCCTGCCGCACCTTCGTCTTCGGCTTCGGGGAGGGTTTCGTCGCCATGGCTATCTCCCTCCCACCGCGCGCGCCGCCTTGCGCTTGCTCATCTTGCGGCCCGCCGACTTCACCGCGTTCACAATGTGCTGGTAGCCGGTGCAGCGGCACAGGTTGCCGCTGATGGCGTCGCGAATCTCGGCTTCGCTCGGTTCGGTCGAGTGTTCCAGCAGGTCGTGAGCGCACAGGATCATGCCGGGCGTGCAGTATCCGCACTGCAGGCCATGCTCCTCCCAGAATCCCTGCTGGATGGCGTGCAGCTCGCCGTTTTTCGCCAGGCCTTCCACCGTCGTCACCGACTCGCCGTCGGCCTGCACCGCCAGCACCGTGCACGACTTCACCGCGCGGCCGTTCATCAGCACCGTGCAGGCGCCGCACAGCGACGTCTCGCAGCCGATGTGCGTGCCCGTCAGTCCCGCAACCTCGCGCAGAAAGTGGACGAGCAGGAGCCGCGGCTCGACCTGCGCCCTCCGCTCGCTGCCGTTCACGGTAATGGATACGGATTTCGTCATCAGCGCCTCCCGAACAGGAGTAAAAAGGTGGGAAACTGCTGCGCCAAGGCCCGCAACATTAACATTGGGCTTTCAAACGTGGCAAGCGCCCGAGAGCGCAGTTTGCGCCGAACCTCTTGCGCAATGCCGCTTTTCACCCGGCGCGGCCCGATCGGAGAAGACACATGGCAAGTTCATCCACCGCCGCCACGCCGGCCGTTGCTTCACCCGCGCTCGTGATCTTCGCCGCCGGACTCACCTGCGGCGTCCTCGACCTCACGGCGGCGTTCGTCACCGCTTACCTGCGCGCCGGTGTCGGGCCGGTCCGCATCCTGAAGGGCATTGCCAGCGGCGCGCTCGGCCAGGCAGCCTTCTCCGGCGGATGGGAAATCGCCGCGCTCGGCGCCGGCTTCCACTTCCTCATCGCCTTCACCGCCGCCGCCGTCTTCTATTTCGCGAGCCGCCGCCTGCACTTCCTCACCGGGCGCGCGGTGATTTGGGGCATCGTCTACGGGGTGGCGGTCTACCTGGTCATGTACTGGATCGTGCAGCCGCTCTCGCTGCTGCGCCGTCCCGCGTTCAACCCCACCAGCCACGCCATCGCAATCGTGACGCACATGCTCTGCGTCGGCCTGCCCATCGCGCTGGTTGTTCGCAGCTGCTCACGCCGCTGAACGCGCCCAGATCGGACACTGGCTCTGAATGAGCCGGTTTCTCTCTGCGATCTGTGCGATCTCTGCGGCGAAAGCCTTTAACCCATCGAGCTGAATCTCTCCGGCTCGATCTTGTACAGCACCCGCACTTCGCCCGGCGACCGCCCCGGATACTTGTCTTTCCCCAGGTACTTCTTCGCCATCTTGTCGATGTGCGCGTCGGCGCCGTTTTCGGTAATGTCCACGACCTTGCCGCGGATTTCCAGGTAGCGGTACGGATTGTCCGGGTCCTGGATCGAGAGCGACACCCGCGGGTCGCGGCGCACGTTCTTGTCTTTCTGCCGCCCCCGAGCGCTGTTCACGATCAAATTGCGGCCGTCGTAATCGAACCACACCGGCGTCACCTGCGGCTGGCCGCTGGGCATGAGCGTGGCCAGGTTGGCGAATGCGACTTTCTTGAGCAGATCGGCGAACTTCTCGGGGATCGATGCAGCCATGGAAAGCTCCTTACATTAAGGATGCGCCTCACGCGGAGACGGCAACCAGGAATTGTAACCCCCCGCGCCGAATCGCGGCCGGTCCCCGCCCCGGCCCCGGAGCGACGCCACGGCCGTGGCCCGGAGTGCGAGCGCTGATTGGCGCCAACGACGCGAGTCCCCCGAGGGACGACACACTCGCACGGAGTGCTATCCTCGATCATTGCACGCATGGCGACCGCCGCCACCATCTCCGCCACTCTGGCCCGCGCCGAATCCGGACACGAACTCACGCCCGCCGACGCCCGCGCCCTTGTCCGCATCTCCGACGACCAGCTCCCATCGCTTCTCGCCGCTGCGCGCAATTTAAAGGAAGCCTTCAAGCCGCGCGTCGTCACCTACTCGCGAAAAGCCTTCATTCCTCTCACCAATCTCTGTCGCGACTACTGCGGATACTGCACCTTCCGCCGCTCACCCGGCGATCTCGGCGCGCACACCATGCCGCCCGACGAAGTCCTGGGCGTCGCCCGCGCCGCCGAAAAACTTGGTTGCACCGAAGCGCTCTTTTCCCTCGGCGACAAGCCGGAACTCGACTTCCCGGAAATGCGCGCCGAACTGCGCCGCCTCGGCTATCGCTCCACGCTGCACTACCTGGAAGCGATGTGCGAGCTCGTGCTGCGTGAAACCAGGCTCATCCCGCACGCCAATCCCGGCCTGATGAGCGAGGAGTGGCTCGCGCGCCTGGCACAGTTTTCTCCCAGCCTCGGCCTCATGCTGGAAACCACCAGCACCGATCTGCTCGCGCCCGGCGCCGCCCACGACCGCGCGCCCGACAAAGTTCCCGCCCGCCGCCTGCGCGTGCTGCGCGATGCCGGGCGCCTCGGCATTCCCTTCACCACCGGCCTGCTCATCGGCATCGGCGAAACGCCTGACGACCGTGTCGCCACGCTGTTCGCCATCCGCGATCTCCACGCCCGCTGCGGACACGTGCAGGAAGTCATCGTGCAGAATTTCCGCGTCAAGGCCGCCATTCCCATGGCGCACTGGCCCGAGCCGGGACGCGGCGAGATGCTGCGCACCATCGCCGTCGCGAGACTCATCCTGCGCAACGTCAACATCCAGGCGCCGCCCAACCTCTCGCGCCCCGGCTACGAGCACCTGCTCTCGGCCGGCATCAACGACTGGGGCGGCGTCTCGCCGCTCACGCCTGATTTCATCAATCCCGAGGCGCCCTGGCCGCACCTGGACGAACTGGAGCGCCGCACCAGCGCCGCCGGATTCGAATTGCGCCAGCGCTTGCCGGTGTATCCCGAATTCATCGCGATGAGCGAGCGACGTGCTTCGCCGCTGCTGAGCAAACGCCTGCGCGAGCTCTCCGGCAGCGAAGGCTACGCCCGGGCTGGGGCCCCCGGCGCGCGCCGGAGTTGCGCATGATGGGGTGGTGGAGCGCCGCATGATCACCGTGCTCGCCGGCGGCACCGGAGCGGCCAAATTCCTTCAGGGCCTCCAGGCTGTTCTCGGCGCCGAAACTTCACGGCTCACGGTGATCGTCAACACCGGCGACGACCTGCTCTGGTGGGGCCTGCACGTCTCGCCCGACGTGGACTCGGTGATGTACGGCCTGGCCGGCGTGCTCAGTCGCGAGCGCGGCTGGGGCATTGACGGCGATACGTTCCACTGCCTCGACGCCATGCGCCGCCTCGGCGGGCCTGCCTGGTTCTCGCTCGGCGACCGGGACCTGGCCACGCACATGACGCGCACCGCCCTGCTCGCCTCAGGCAGCACGCTGGCCGAGGCCACCGCCGAACTCGCGCGCCGCTTCCGGGTCACCGCGCGCATTCTGCCCATGAGCAACGACCGCGTGGAAACGCGCGTCACCACGCCCGCCGGCGAACTCGCCTTCCAGGAATACTTCGTGCGTGAGCGCCACCAGGTTCCGGCCCGCGGCGTGCGCTTCGCCGGGGCCGAGTCCGCTCACCCCGCGCCCGGGGTGCTCCAGGCAATCGCGCACGCGTCGGCAGTCATCATCGCGCCAAGCAATCCCGTCACCAGCATCGGCCCGATCCTCGCGGTGCCCGGAATTCGCGAGGCCCTGCGCCAAACTCCGGCCACCGTCGCCGCCATCAGTCCCATCATCGGCGGCGCCGCCGTCTCGGGACCGGCTGTTGACCTGATGCGCTCGCAAGCCTTGCCCGCATCGGCTGTCGGCATCGCTCAGGCCTACGCCGATTTCCTCGACCGGCTCGTCGCCGACACGCGCGACACCTCGCTCATGCCTGATATCGAGCGTCTCGGCCTTCGCCCTCACTTCTGCGAAACGCTCATGACCTCGCTCGAAGCGAAGGCGCTCCTCGCCGCTGAAACCCTCCGCGCCGCCGGCGTCGAACTCGTAGAGACGTAGCTTGCTGCGTCTCCCTTTGCCGGAAGTCATCCTGAGCGAGGCCGCGGTTCCGGCGCAGCCGGGACGAGGCGAGGCGAAGGAACCCGATTGCCGCCGCAATGCCCCGCGCGAGCCACCCACTTCCGCGCCTCATTTACACTGGACTCTTCCCATGTCCACCTACGCCCATGCCGTCGAGCAGCTCTACGCGCTGGGACACGAGCTGGCCCGCGCGCCATCGCACAAATTCGACCTGGCGCACATGCGCGCCCTCACCGGCGCGCTCGGACACCCCGAGCGCCGCTTCAAATCTGTCCTGATCGCCGGCACCAACGGCAAGGGCTCCACCGCCGCAACGCTCGCCTCCATTCTCCACGCCGCCGGACATCGCACCGCGCTCTACACTTCGCCGCACCTGCTGCGCGTCAACGAGCGCATACAAATCAACGGCGTCCTTATCAGCGACGCCGATTTCTCCGCCATCTACGACCGCGTGGAAGCCGCCGCCCAGCGCCTGGTTTCGGCCGGCGAGCTGCCCTGGCGCCCCAGTTTTTTTGAAATGCTCACCGCCATGGCGTTCGAGTACTTTGCCGCCGCCGGCGTCGAGATTGCTGTGCTCGAAGTCGGCATGGGTGGACGCCTCGACGCCACCAACATCGTCGAGCCCCTCGTCGCCGTCATCACCGACATTGCGCTCGATCACCAGAAATTTCTGGGCAACACCATCGCCGAAATCGCCGGTGAGAAAGCCGGCATCATTCACCCCGGCGGCGCCGTCGTTTTGCTGCCGCAGCATCCGCATGCCAACGACGTGCTCGCCCGCGCCGTCGTCGAGCGCAGCGCCCGCGCCATCAGCGCCGTCCCCTACATGCCGCCGGTCTCGCCCAACGCGCCGTCGCACGTCGTCGAAAATCACAGCTCGGCGGGCGTGGGCGCCCCACCCAGACCAACGCGTGGCCCACTCAAACCCTCTTTTGGCTTGAGTGGGGAAGTCGTCGGTGCTGCGCGCGCCACCGCCCTGGCCGATCCCACGCTCCGCCAGCGCTACCCCCTCGCCGTCCTCGGCGAAGAAATCGAAGTTGACTCACCGCTCGTCGGTCGCCACCAGCTTCGCAACCTGGCGCTGGCCATCGCCGCCGCCGTCGAACTGGACCAGCAGGGAATTGCGGTGACCGCGCGCGACATCGAGCGCGGCATCCGCAAAACCAGTTGGCCCGGCCGCTTCCAGGTGATCGCCGGCGGGCCCACCATCGTCCTCGACGTGGCCCACAATCCCGCCGGCGCCTGGGCGCTGCGCGCCGCCCTCAGCGAAAATTTTGCCGGGCGTCCGCTGCTGTTCGTTTTCGGCGCCATGCGCGACAAGGCCGTCGCCGAGATGGCCGAAATCCTGTTCCCTCTCGCCGACCGCGTCATTGCCACCCACGCCGCGAACCCGCGCTCGGCCACGCCGCAAGAAATCGCTGAATCCGCCGCCCGCGCCGGCGCCGACATCGCCCTGGAGCCGGCGGTCGCGGCCGCCGTCGAGCGCGCCCGCCGTCAAGCCGGACCGAACGGCGTGGTCGTCATCACCGGTTCGATCTTTGTCGTGGGCGAAGCCCTGGCCGCACTCGCATGACAGTGCCCCGGGTTCGCGCCGCGCCCTTTGCCGCGCCTACGTGCGGTAACGACGGATGGACCGACCAATGCAGCTCACCATCGAAAAACTGATCTACGGCGGCGACGGTCTCGCGCGTCTTCCCGCCGATGCGGACCCCGGACAGGAACGCGGCAAGGCCGTGTTTGTTCCTTTCGTTCTTGAAGGTGAATCCGTCGAAGCGACGATTACTGAAGAAAAGCCCGGCTTCGCCCGCGCCCGCCTCAGCCGCGACCGCGTGCTCACGCCTTCGCCGCACCGCACCGAGCCGCCCTGCCCGTACTACGGCCAATGCGGCGGCTGCCACTACCAGCACACCACTTACGAACACCAGCTCCGGATCAAGCAGGACATCGCGCGCGAAAACTTTCGCCGCCTCGCGCGCCTGGACTGGCGCGGCCCGATCAGCGTGCTCACCTCGCCGCCGTGGAACTACCGCAATCGCACGCGCCTGCGCGTCCGTGCCACTCCTGAATTTGCGCTCTGCTACGCGCGGCACCGCGCACGCGAACTGCTCCCCGTCGAGAGCTGTCCCATCAGCTCGCCGCTCATCAACCGCGCGATCAGCGTGGTCACCGAACTCGGTCGCGGCGGCAAGTTTCCGGCGGGCATCGCCGAAGTCGAATTCTTCGCCCGCGCCGCCGGCGAGCGCCTTCTCGTCGAGCTGCATGCCGCTCGCCACCTCCACGCGCGCGCCGGCGAGAAACTCTGCTCTGCCTTCCTGGAGCAACTCACCCCCGCCCTGCCCGAAGCCGTTGGGGTCGCGCTGCTCAGCGCGGTCAACGAGCGCCACCAGGCCGAGCCGCGTTTGCTCGCGAGCGCTGGCGCGCGCGAACTCGAATACAAGGTGGATCAGCGCACCTACCGCGTCTCCGCCGGATCGTTTTTTCAGGCCAATCGCCACCTCCTTCCCAATCTCCCCGCGCTCGTCACCGGCGCCGCAGCCGGCGACCTTGCCTGGGACCTCTACGCCGGCGTCGGCTTGTTCTCGCTCCCCCTGGCCGAAAAATTCGCGCGCGTCGTCGCTGTCGAGGCCGGCGACGCATCATTTCAGGACCTCCGCCGCAACGCGCCAGCAAACGTCAAGGCCGTGCGCAGCTCCACCGATGCCTTCCTTGAGCGCTCTCCGAAACGCCCGCAACCTCAACTGATCGTTGTAGATCCGCCGCGCGGCGGGCTCGGCCCGCGCGTCACCCGCTCCCTCGCCGCTATCGTCGCGCCCCGCCTTCACTACCTCTCCTGCGATCCGGCCACTCTCTCGCGCGACCTGAAAGCGTTGCTAGAATCCGGCTACCGCGTCGAGCGCGTCCACCTGATCGACCTGTTCCCACAAACGTTCCACGTGGAACTTCTTGTGGAACTGGCGCGCTGACTGCGCAGTTTCCCGCTTCTCGTTTCTCGTTCCTGGTTCTTGGCCGCCGCGCGGTTCTGGAAACTGGAAGCGGGAAACTGGAAACTCATTTCCCATATGCCAGCAGCCGCACCCGCCGCTGTCCGCGAGAACGCGCAGGCGCCGTTGCTCTGGCTCGCCCTCGGCTTCGCTGCCGGAATTCTGCTCGCCCGTTACGCCTGGCGGCCGCCGCTGTGGTGGTTCGTTGCGGCGATCGCGCTGCTCATCGGCGCCGTCATTTTTCTCCGCCGAAACCTGGCGCTCGCCTCCGCGCTCGCGATCGCCGCCATGCTGCCGCTCGGCGCGCTCGCACTCGCCGGCCAGGTCGCCGCTGGCCGCGCACCCGATCTCGCACCTTTCACCCGCGGCGACATCATCACCGTCACGGCGCATGTCTCTCGCGAACTCGGCGCGCGCGGCGACCGCCAACTGGTTGACCTCGAAACCGAAGAGTTGAAGATCAATTACGACGACGATCGCCCGGCCATCGTCGTACCCATGCGCGTCGGCATGCGGCTGGACCTCTCTCCGGAGCGCTACACCGAAGACGAAGACGACGATGCCGGCACGCGCGCCTTCACCTACGGCCAGCGCCTGCGCTTCGACGCCACACCGCGCCTTCCGCGCAACTTCGGCAATCCCGGCTCGTTCGACTACAAGGGCTACCTCGCCGATCGCGGCATCCTCGCGCTGGTCTCCGCGCGCGCAGATCGCGTGGAATCGCTTCCCGGATTTGCCGGCACCCACCCCGGCCTATGGCGCACCCGGGCCCGCCGCGCCGTCCTCGACGCGCTCGCGCGCCTGTTCTCGCCGCATGACGCCGCGCTGCTCTCCGCCATGCTCATCAGCGAGCGCTCGTTGCTCGACCGCGACACGCGTACCGCCTTCCAGCGCAGCGGCGTCTATCACCTGCTCGTCGTCGCCGGCCTTCACCTCGGCGTGATCGCTCTCTTTATTTATTGGCTGCTGCGCCGCCTGCGGCTGCCGGTCGTGCTCGCCACGGCGGGCGCCGTGGCCGCCGCCATCGCGTTCGCCTGGTTGAATGACGACGGCGCTCCCGTCTGGCGCGCCACGCTCATGCTCAGCGTGTACCTGGCGGCGCGGCTCGTCTACCGCGAGCGCGCGCCGCTGAACGCCATCGGCGCGGCGGCGCTGGTGATGCTGGCGGTGGATCCGCGTGCGCTCTTCGGCGCCGGCTTCCAGATGTCGTTCACCGCTGTCCTCGCCATCGTCGCGATCGCCGCGCCACTCGTTGAGCGAACATCCGCGCCGTATCGCCGCGCCCTCGCTCACCTCCAGAGCGCCGATCTCGACCTCTCGCTGCCCCCGCGGCTGGCGCAGTTTCGCCTCGACCTGCGCCTCATGGCCGGGCGCATCGCTTCGCTTCTGCCGGCAAAGATCATCCGTTGGACATCGCGCCAGATCAGCGACGCCGCCGTCACACTCGCCGCGCGCGCGATCTTTCGCATGTTCGAGGTCCTGGTCGTCTCGGCCGTGCTGCAACTCGCCATGGCGCTGCCCATGGCGCTCTACTTCCATCGCTCGGTCACGCTCGGAGTTCCGGCCAACATCCTCGCCGTGCCCGTCGCCGGACTGCTGCTGCCGGCGGCGATGGTTGCCGTCTCGCTCAGCTTCGTCGCTCTGCCGCTGGCGCAAGCCGCGGCCGCGTTCGCCGCCGCTTGCCTGCACTTCATCGAAGGCGCCGCCGGCGCCGTCTCGCAGGTGCGAATCGCCGACCTGCGCGTCTCCACGCCCGGCGTCAGCGTCGTGCTCGCCTGCGTGCTCGCGGCCCTCGCCGCCGCGCTGCTGGTGCGCCGCAGGCGCGTCTTCGCAGTGTCGGCGTGTGTCTTGCTCATCGCCCCGGCCGCCTGGTTGAGCGCGCCGCACCCGGCGCCGCAATTCCGCCCCGGGGTTCTGGAAGTCACCGCCATCGACGTCTCGCAGGGCGACTCGCTCCTCGTCGTCTCGCCGCAAGGCAAGACGCTGCTCATCGACGGTGGCGGCGCGCTTGGCCCCATGCGCTCCGAGTTCGATTATGGCGAAGACGTCGTGTCGCCGTACTTGTGGCAGCGCGGCATCACGCAACTCGACGCCGTCGCGCTCACGCACGCGCACCAGGACCACATCG
This sequence comes from Terriglobales bacterium, assembly GCA_035651995.1. Classification (NCBI taxonomy): domain Bacteria; kingdom Pseudomonadati; phylum Acidobacteriota; class Terriglobia; order Terriglobales; species Terriglobales bacterium. Next base: position 189,033 of record DASRER010000034.1, read on the forward strand.
GCGGATTGCGCGCCGTGCTGCGCAACTTCCGTCCGCCCGAGTTGTGGGTTGGGGCCAATCCGCCGGTGGCGGCCTATACCGAATTACTGAAGACCGCTGCGGAACTCGGCGTCAACGTCGTCCATCACGCCGAAGGCGGCGAGTTTTCTTTCGGCGGCGCTTCCGTTCGCGTCCTCGCTCCGCCCTCCGACTGGCAGCCCGCCAACCGCGCCGGCAACAACGATTCGCTCGCCCTCAAGCTCACCTTCGGCGCAACCTCAGCCCTGCTTCCCGGCGACGCGGAAAAGAAAGTCGAGCGCCGCATCGCCGAAGAAGGTCCCGCCGCCGACCTGCTCAAGGTCTCGCACCACGGCAGCGCAACCTCGACCACGCCGGAGCTGCTGGCGGCCACACACCCGCGCTTCGCCGTCATCTCCGCCGGCTTCCACAACAATTTTGGACATCCGCGGCCGGAGGTGGTCCGGCGATTGGCCGCGGCACAGGTCACGACCTTCCGCACCGACACGCATGGCGCCGTCACGTTCTATCTCGACGGGCGCAGCGTGACGCCTACGCTGCCGAGTCTTCGTTGATCGGCGGCGGCTCGGGCTCGCTGCCCGGCGACTGCCGGTATTCTTCGATGATGCGCCGCGCCTCGCCCGCCTGGCCGGCCGGAACGCGGACGATCACGCCGCCCACTCCGGGCAGCACGTCCTGCGGCGCGTCGAGCGAGCTCATCAGCGCCTCCAGGCCCGCCGACTCCAGCAGCCCGCGCACGACCATCGCTTCCGATTCCTGCTGCGTGTCGAAAACTTCAACCAGCTCGCGGTTGTCCTCGCCTTCGCCTTCCGTCACTTCTTCCGGTTCGTTCGCCATCGGAGGCCTCCTGGGTAATCACGCGCCCGCACTTTCGTGCGCCGTGCTCAATGTCGTCAGCTTGCCTTCCCGCGAACCCGTTGTATGATGCGCCCAGCGTTGCCGCGCGCGGCAGGAAAAATCACGGCATCGCGAGCGCTGGCGAACAGTACTCGCCAGGCCGCGCCGCAAGCGCGGTTTCAGCGGGCTGCAACCGTCCCGGAGCGCGAAACATCCAATTGTACTGCGGCGATGGACGATGTTGCCCAGCCTTCGGGCCGCCGGGCCACTGAGGTCAACCATGGAGATGCCGGAACGTACCGAGCAAGGGAAGGGCTACTCAGAAGAACAGCAGGACGAGAATCGAAAGATACGGCGCCTGCAGATCATGATGAGCATGGTCATGTCGGTCCTGAGCCAGGAATCAGACCTCACCCTGGAAGAAGCGTCAGAACTGGTGGCCAATTCCCGCCGCGCCGCCCTCGCCATGTTCCCCGGCAAGGAACTCGCCTACGACATCCTCTACAAGCCCCGCCTCCAGCGCCTGATGAACGAGCGCTTTCGCCTGCAGTAGCTGCTGGCTTCTCGCTGGCTGCTGGTAAGAAACATTTTCCGGAGAAACATGGCGAATCCAGTGTGCAGGGCGCTGTTGTCCGATTCGCTTTTTGCCGGCAGCCGGCAGCTATTTCTCCACCCGCAGCAGCTTGAACGTCAGCGTCCCCCAGAACAGCCGTGCCCGCATCTGCACCGGAATGCGCTGAGCATCGTCGGTGAACCACACCCATACGCGCCCGCGTTCTTTCAGCACGCCCTTGTTCGCCTCCGGCTCGGTCTTCACCGCGCGGAACGTCCCCGCTTGCGTCTTCACCTGCTCACGGCCCTGCACGTGCAGCTTTACGTCGACCGTGTCGCTGCCGTCGGCCAGCGGAAACACGTAAGTAGCGCCGTCCGCCAGCGGTAACGAACCGGCATACAGCAATGCCGAAATCACATCCGTCACGCACGCCGGGATGTCGTGTTCTGCCTGCTTGCGCTCGTTGGAGCGCAGGTTCGTCTCTGCCAGTTCGGCCTTGCCGCGCGCGGCATTGAAGCGGATCGCGGTATCGCGCTTCCGCAGTCCTTCTTCGGTGTGCTTCAGGATGCGCGACGAGCAGAAGGTCCGCGGATCGAAGTAGGAATCGAAGCGGTCGTGCACCTTGTAGAGCAGCGAGACGAATCCCGCCGAGTCGGCTTCGACGTGGACATGCTGCTCGCCGGCGAGGTTCTCCATTTTGATCGTGGCCGTGCCCGCGTTCCACAGCCGCCACTCGACCTCGTACACATACGTCGTGTTGTTGGGAAACTGGAACCCGGAGGGCGGCGGCTGGATGCTGCCGGTGATCGCCGCCTGCGGCGGCGATTGCCCAGGCAGAAGCGTCGCGGCGCAAAGCAAAGCGCAGCCGGCGAACACCCCGGTGACGCTGAACTTCAGAAGTTCACCTTCGACTCTCGCAATCCCCTGCGCCCTCCGCGTGCCCCTGCGTCCTCTGCGTTGAAGAGCCTCATCGTATCCAGATCATCTTCGCCGCCAGCGCGGCCAGCATCGCCGCCGCGCCGATGAGCGCATTGTACTCGCGATGTTTCACGTACAGTTCGCGCGAAAAGCCGCCACCGGCGCCGATTTCCGGGTGCCCCATGTTCGGGCCGCCCTCATGGTGCCCCACGTTCGCGCCGCGATTTTCGGCGCTCACGCGGGGCGCTGATGCCCGCAGCCGCGGCAGCAGCCTGGGGACCCTGCGCGCGTAGTCGTCGAACTCGGCAAACTGCGACCGCAGAAATTCCTCTTCGCCCAGAATCACCGGCCAGTAAATCGCCGCGAACATCACCGCCAGCAGACCGGCGATCCACCAGCTCCGCGCCGCGACCGCGAATCCCGCCGCGATGATGACCGAGCCCAGGTACAGCGGATTGCGCGTGTAGGCATACGGACCGCTGGTGGTCAGCTCGGCGTTCTTGCGCACGTGTCCGGAAGCCGCCGCGCGCAGCGCCAGGCCCGCAACGGCGATGGCCGCGCCGATCGCCAGCGACACGGCCGAAGGCTGCGCCAGCCAGAAGTACACGACCGCGAAAGCAAATCCCAGCGGCACGCGGATGCGCCGCGCGATCCGCCGCCACGCGCCCGGTTGCGGCTGCGCGCCGGCGCTCGACGAAGCCGTGTTCGCGCTCACCGCCGCTCCATCCTCGCGCTCGCCAGCAACTGCCGCGCCGCCGCGATCACATCTTCGGCCTGGATCTGCAGCATCCCCAGCTCCGGATCGGCTCGCCGCGCGTGCGACGTCACGCTCTCCGGACTCCGCAGCACGATGCTCGCCGAGCCATACGGCCCGTTGCGCGCCGGATCGGTCGGTCCGTAGATGCCCACCACGGGGACTCCGAGCGCCGCCGCCAGGTGCGTCGGGCCGGTGTCGCCTCCCACGCAGAGCCGCGCGCGCCGCGTGAGCGCGATCAGTTGGCCGATGCCGCACGCCAGCGTCTGCGCCGCGCCCCCGCTCTGCTCCGCCACGGCCGCGGCCAGCGCCTCCTCGCCCGGCCCGTGATTCACCAGCGACGTGAGCCCGTGCATGCGTAGCGCCCGCGCCACGGCGGCAAAGCGCTCCGCCGGCCAGCACTTGGCTCCCCAGCCCGCCCCGGGATTCATCAACACAAAACTGCCCACGCCGCGCCGCGCCAGTTCGTCGCTGGCCCAGGCATCCTGCCGCGCATCGCGCGGCAATTCGAATCCGTGTTCCCGGGGGAGAACGTTCCCGCTTCCGGAAGCATTCACAGCCCTGGCCGATTCGATGGCCAGCGACGCGTTCTGCGCCACCACGTGCGTTCCCGACCACTCGAACCGCCGCGTGTAGAACAGGCTCGCCGGCGTTTCGATGGCCCGCGAAAACCCAAAGCGTTGCGGCGCGCCGGAGAGCATGGCCGCCGCCGCCGAGCGGATCGCGCTCTGGAAATCGATTGCCAGGTCGTAGTGCTCGCCGCGCACCTGCCGCAACACCGCCCGCAGGCGGTCGCGCGTGTCGGCCGCGAGCAGCGACTTCCGCCACGCCGCCGTGTCCACCACGTGCACCGCTTCGACCAGCGGCTTCTCGGGACGCACTGCGCTGGCCCCGTAAAACTCGCCCCGGCTCACCAGCAGCTCAGCCCACCGGGCTTCAATTACCCAGCCCAGGGACGCGCCCGGGAAAAGGCGCCGCAGCAGCGAAATCGCCGGCAGCGTGTGGATGATGTCGCCCATCGAGCCCAGGCGAACGATGAGGATGCGCTGGATGCGCTTCCCGCTTGCGCTGGCGCACTCCCCGCCGCGCGCGATGTGCGCCTCCGCGCCGGACTCCTGCTCGAGAAACGGCGCCGCGGGCTGCATTATTTGCGCCTGCTCGCGGCCGCGCCGGAGTTCTTGAGTTTGCGGATCATTTCGCTCGTGGAATGGTCCTTGGGATCGCCGACGATCACGACTTGACCGCCGTTCGCGATCACGTCGTCGCGTTCGGGCACGCTCTCGGCCGTGTAGTCGGTCCCCTTGGCGTGAAAATCCGGGCGGAGTTCCGAGATCAGCGCGCGCACATCCGGCTCCGAAAAAATCACCACCGCGTCAACCGCGCTCAGCGCCGCAACAATTTCGGCGCGCTCCTCGGCCGGCATCAGTGGACGCCCCTCGCCCTTGAGCGCGCGCACGCTGGCGTCGTCGTTCACCGCGACCACGAGCTTGCCGCCCAGCCTGGCCGCCGCTTTTAGATAGCGCACATGCCCCACGTGCGGCAGGTCAAAGTTGCCGTTGGCCAAGGTAATGCGCTGCCCCTGGCGCCGCCACTCCTGCACCCGCCGCCGTATGCCGGCGCGGTCGTAGAGTTTTTCGTTTTGTTTCATTCAGCGAGGATCAGGCAGACGCCGCGATCGCGCGCAGCAGTTCATCGCGGCCCACCGTGGCCGTGCCGCGCTTCATCACCACGATGCCGCCGGCGATGTTGGCCAGCCGCGCTGCCGCTTCGGCGTCGGCGCCCGCCGCCAATGCGGCGGTGAACGTAGCAATCACCGTGTCGCCCGCGCCGGTCACGTCCGCCGCTTCCTCCGGCCCGTGGATCGGGATCGCCACCGGCGGTTTGCGTCGCGCAAAGGCCACCATGCCGTCGCGCCCGCGCGTGATCACCAGCGACTCCAGCCGCATGCGGTCCAGGATCGTCTTTGCCGCCGCCGCCAGCCGCTCGCCGTGATTGTTGATGCGGACCCGCAGCGCTTCTTCCACCTCGGGCTCGTTCGGCGTCGCCGCCGTAATGCCGCTGTACGCCATCAGGCGATAGCGCGAATCGAGCGTCACCGGAATTCCGTTCAGGCTCTCGCGCACCGCGTTCCACACGTCGGGCGACGCCGCGCCGTACCCGTAATCGGAGATCAGGAACGCATCGCTCGCCGCCGCATACTTGCGCGCGCTGATCGCCAGCTCCTTGAGCGCGTGCCCGTCGGGCGCCGACTCCGGTTCGCGGTCCACCCGCACCACCTGCTGGCGGCTGGTGTGCGGGTGGCCGGCAAGGATTCGCGTCTTCGTTACCGTGTCGTACCCGCGCAGCTTCAAAATGCCGGCCAGCGGTATGCGCTTCTGCCGGAAGCGTTGCAGCAGCATCCGCCCGGGCTCGTCGTCGCCCACGATGCCCACCGGCAGCACATTCACGCCGAGTTCGGCCAGGTTCGCAATCGCGTTCGCCCCGCCTCCCGGCGCCACCGACCGGTCCCGGTGCTTCAGGATCAGCACCGGCGCCTCGCGCGACACCCGGGCAATCTCGCCGAAGACAAACTCGTCGGCCACCAGGTCGGCCAGGACGGTCACCGTCAGCCGCGGAAACACGTCAACAATGGCGGCCAGGTGCTCGCGCAGCGACTTTGGACGCGCCGCCGGGGAGTGCTTGACGCGTCGCGGCTTGCTTTTCCCCGCCATTTCTCTGTGTCCCTGTGCCTCGGTGGTGGATGTTTCGGCGTCCGGCCTAGATTGTCTCACGGGGGCGGAAAGTTTGACGCTCTGCCGCTTATCACGCTAAAATCGTTGAGTTTGCCTGTCCTTCTGGCTCCATCCGGGAGCCTGGGAACCCCGGCAGCCTGCCTGGCGGGCCGGTGCGGTGCAAGCGTAAATTTCTGGAGGCAGCTCTATGTACGCGGTCATCCGCGCCGGTGGAAAACAGTATCGCGTCGCGCCCGGGGACGTGATCCGAATCGAGAAGACCCCGGCCTCTGACGGCCAGGTCGAGTTCGCCGACGTCCTCGCCGTCTCCTCCAGCGACGGCCAGATCGGCCGCCCCGAGTCGGGCGCGCGCGTGGTCGGCAGCGTGGTCGAGGAAGGCCGCGGCGACAAGGTCCTGGTCTTCCACTACAAGCGCAAGAAGCAGTACAAGAAGCTCGCCGGACACCGGCAGCGCTTCACCGCCGTCCGCATCACCGAGATCGCCTTCGACGGCCAGAAGTTCACCGCGCCCGCACTCGAGCCCAGGCCGGTGAAGCAGCCCAGGCCGAAGCCGGCCGCTGAGGCCGCCGCCCCGGCTGCTGCCAAACCGAAGGCGGAAGCTAAGAAGGCCGCGCCCAAGGCCGCCAAATCGGCCAGGAAGGCCGCGCCGAAAAAGAAGAAGTAAGAAGTTTGCAGAGACGTAGCTCGCTGCGTCTCACGATTTTGCGGTTCTCTGCGAACTGAGGACCGGGAACTGAGAACTGATTCATGGCACACAAAAAAGGACTAGGCAGCTCACGCAACGGCCGCGACTCGAACGCGCAGCGGCTGGGCGTCAAGGTCTTCGGCGGGCAGTTCGTGCCCGGCGGCTCCATCATCGTGCGCCAGCGCGGCACCCGCATCAAGCCGGGCCTCAACGTGGGCCGCGGCAAAGACGACACCCTGTTCGCCAAAATCACCGGCACGGTGAAGTTCGTGGACAAGGGCTCGATGGGCAAGTTCGTCCTGGTCGAACCGGCGAAGAACTAAGTTCGCCACGGATTCCCACGGATGAACTCAGATTCCAGGAGAAGGGGCCGGCGCGCCCCTTCTTTGCTTTTCCCGGCTGTCCGCTGCAACTTTCGTACAGAATTGTGGCGCAACGACCGATTACGCGACCTGGTGACGGCGGAACGGGCATGTCTTACCTGTTCGAATGACCACTGGTCCGTGCTCATCCGTGTGAATCGGTGGCAAAGAAGTTTTAGATGTTCATCGACGAAGCAAAAATCAGGGTCTACGCCGGCGGCGGCGGCAACGGCTGCGTCGCCTTCCGCCGTGAGAAATTTGTCCCGCGCGGCGGGCCCTCGGGCGGCGACGGCGGACGCGGCGGCGACATCCTGATGGAATCCAGCGAGAGCCACAACACGCTGGTGCACTTCCGCTTCAATCCCGAGTACAAGGCCGAGCGCGGACGCCACGGCGAAGGCTCGCAGCGCACCGGCCGCGAAGGTCAGGACGTGGTGCTCAAAGTGCCCGTCGGCACCATCGTTTACGACGAAGACACCGGCGAGCGCGTGCACGACTTCTCCCGGCCCGGCGAGCGCATCGTCGTCGCCCGCGGCGGACGCGGCGGACGCGGCAACGCCCGCTTCGCCACCTCCACCCACCAGGCGCCCCGCGAGCACGAACTCGGACGCCCCGGCCAGCAGCGCCATCTGCGCCTCGAACTCAAGCTGCTCGCCGACGTCGGCCTCGTCGGCTACCCCAACGTCGGCAAGTCCACGCTCATCTCGCGCATCTCCGCCGCCCGCCCCAAAATTGCCGACTACCCGTTCACCACGCTCGAGCCCATTCTCGGCGTGGTCTCGCTCGGCACGCCCGGCGACCCCGGCCATCGCAGCTTCGTCGTCGCCGACATTCCCGGCCTGATCGAAGGCGCGCACACCGGGGCCGGCCTGGGCACGCAGTTCCTCCGCCACATCGAGCGCACCCGCCTGCTGGTCCATCTGGTGGACGTGAGCGACTCCAGCGGCCGCCCCGACCCGGTCCAGGACTACAAGGTCATCATGAACGAGCTGGCCAGCTTCGGCGCCCACCTGGAAGACAAGCCCGTCATCCTGGTGGCCTCCAAGATTGACGCCGCCCAGGCGCCCGGGCCCGGCGCAACGACCTCGGCCGCCGCTAAACACGCAAACGCCTCTTCGAAGCGTGGTTCGAAAAAGTCGTCGAGCGGCTCAGCCGGGGGAAAAGGGCCTCCAAAACTGGAACAGCTCCGCAAGTTCGCCAAGCGCCACCGCCTCGAGTTCCACGCCATCTCCGCCGTCACCGGCGAAGGCATCGACGAGCTGAAATACTCCATGGCGCGACGCCTGGAAAAACTGCGGGCAGCGTGAACCACCGCCCTTGGTGTTCGCTGTGAACGGTAAACTGTGAACTGTAAACTTGGTTGGATCCACCGATGAACATCGCCCTGTTCGGCGGCACGTTCGACCCGATTCATCGCGGACATCTCGCCGTGGCGCGCGCCGCGCGCGAGCAGTTCGAGCTGGGAAAAGTGCTGTTCGTTCCAACCGGCGCGCCGCCGCACAAACAGCGCAACCTGGCGCCGTTCGAGCATCGCTACGCCATGGTGGCGCTGGCCACGCAGGGCGAGAAGGCGTTCGTCCCATCGCTGCTGGAAGCGCCGCAGCACGAGATGAACGACGTGGCGCCCGCGCGCTCCCCGGGACACGCGCCCTCGCACTCGCCGCGCCGCAAGGGCCATCACGATCACGCCGTAGCCGCCGGCAGCAGTTCCGCGGCGGCGTATTCCATCGACACGGTGCGCCGCCTCAAGCAGCAGCTCCGCAAGGCCGACAAGCTCTACTTCCTCATTGGCATCGACGCGTTTCTCGACATCGCCACCTGGCGCCGTCCCGAGGAACTATTGCGCGAGGTGGAGTTCATCATCGCCTCGCGCCCCGGCTCATCGCTGGCCGACGTGGCCGCAGCCCTCCCCGAATCGCTGCGCCCCAGCGCCGCCGCCCGCAAGCCGTTCCACAACCAGCCCGCGCAGGGATCCATCGTGCTCCCCGGCGCCACCCTGCACCTGCTCGACACCGTGCACGAAGACGTCTCCGCTACCGCCATCCGCGCCGCCGCCCAGGGCAAGCGTCCGCTGGAAAAGTACGTCGGCCCTGCCGTCGCCGGCTACATCAAAAAGCAGGGGCTTTACCTCTAGCACTGCCGAATTGCAGAAGTGCCGATTTGCCGAATTGACGGGCACTGCAAAGTGCTTCCAATTCGGCAATTCCGCAGTTCGGCAATTCCGCAATCAGGCGTCGCCGCTCGCAGCACGGCGGCGCAAACCAAGGTAAGATGTGTGCGAGGAGATACAAGGACCCCCCCGACCGAATGAATTCCCTCCGCCTTCCCCAGCCAGCCACCGACGCCCGCGCCGGCGTCCTCCAGGCCGTGCAGGCCTGCGAAGCCAAGAAAGCCGCCGACATCGCCCTTCTCGAGCTGGAAAAGGGCTCGAGCGCCTTTACCGACTATTTCGTTGTCTGCTCGGGCAGCAACCCCAGGCAGATTCAAGCCATCTCCGATGAGGTAGAGCAGCAACTCTCCTCGGCCGGGTTCCGCCCGACCCACGTGGAAGGCTACCGCCAGGCCGATTGGGTGCTGCTCGATTACGTGGACTTCGTGGTCCACATCTTTTCCGAGAGCGCTCGCAAGTTCTACGACCTGGAGCGGCTATGGAAATCGGCAAAACGGGTCAGCGCAGCCGACTTGGCGGCCCCGCCCATGATGGCGCGGCCAGCGCGCCGCGCCGCGCCTCAGCGTCGCGCGGCCGGCTCATCCGCTGGCCGGGCCGCGACGCGGAAGACGGCCAGCCGGAAACCTCGCCCGCAGTCGAGAACGAACTCCAGACAGGGCCGCAAGCCGAAGCGCCGCCGCTAGGACCCGGCGCCGCCCTTCCCGCCCTGTTTGCCCGCTACGTCGCCGCCGACCCGGTCTCCCTGCGCCTGCTCGATCATCTTCGGGAGATTCCGGAAAGCGCCGCCGTTCTGATCTGCGGTGAAAGCGGCGCCGGCAAGCAGACCATCGCCGCCCTCGTCCAATGCCTCAGCAGCCGCCGCCACCAGCCCCTGCTTCACCTGGACTGCGCCGCCCTGCCCGTCGAGGCCCTGGAAGTCGAACTCTTCGGCGCCATCACCCCCAGCCCCCTGCCTGCCCATGGCGCCGCCGCTGCGCCGGAACCCAGGCTGCGCCAGGGATGCCTGCAGATGGCCGGTGATGGCGCGGTCGTGCTGCACCAGATCGCGGCCCTGCCCATGCCGGCGCAGGCGCGCCTGGCGCGCGCGCTGGAAGAGCGCCAGTTTTCGCCCAACCGGTCGGAGCTCAAGGTGCCGCTGGCCGCGCGCCTCTTCGCGCTCACCTCGGCGGACCTGGAGCATGCGCTGGCGCGCCGCGCCTTCCGCGAGGACCTGTACTTCTCGCTCAACCCGCCCGGCCTGAGCGTCCCGCCGCTGCGCACCCGCCCGGGCGACATCGCCCCCCTGGCGCGCCACTTCGCCGCCCTGCTCACAGAAGTCCATCACCGCCCGCGCCTCCATATCGCGCCGGAAGCCCTGCTGGCGCTGGGCGCTTACAGCTTCCCCGGCAACGTGCGCGAGCTGCGCGACATCATGGAGCGCGCCGTGCTCCACGCCCAGGGCGCCTCCATCACGCCGCAGGACTTGCCCTCGCACCTCCGCTTCGCCTCACGCGAGGGCCGCAAGATGTCGCTGCAGGAGCTGGAGAGCGCCTACATTGCCGAGGTCCTCGAGTTCACCCACGGCCGCAAGACCATGGCGGCCGGCATCCTCGGCATCAGCCGCAAAACGCTGCTCGAAAAACGCAAACGCTACGGCCTCCGTTAGCCGCGCACTCGGCGCTTTTCCATGGCTGCTGCCCGGCAGCTCCCGTAGTACTACGGTTGTCGTTCTCTCCGCCCAAGGCATCCAAATATCCCGGCTGGCCGCCCATTTCCAGTGCAGTCAGGGCGCGGCCCGCCCCAGCTTAGCTGCTCACCACCAACGGCGTGAGGTCCCGCATGGACCCTTCACACAAGGGGCCCGATGACGGCATCGCCGGCACCGGCCCGCGCGAAAAGAACTTTCGAGCGCTTGTCGAAAACGCCCCCGAGGTCCTGGCCCTCCTTGGCCCCGCCGGAATCATTCTGTACGTCAGCCCTCATACCGAAAAAATACTGGGGCATCGTCCCGCGGACGTAAAAGGACGCAACATCTTCGAGTTCATTCACCCCGAAGACGCTCCCCGCGCCGCTCAGGAGTATTCCCATACGGTCCAGCACGCCGGCGAGCGCGTGCCGTCGGTGCTCAGGTTGCGCCACCGCGCCGGCGGATGGGTCCCGTTCGAGATCGTCGCCAACAATTGCCTGCACGACCCCAGGATTCGCGCCGTCATCTTTGTCGCCCGCGATCTCCGCTACCGCAAGGAGATTGTGGCCGCCATTCGCCGCTCCAACGCCGACGTGGAAGCCGAAGCCGCCAGGCGCACCACCGAGCTGGCCAGGATCAACGCCGAGCTTCGCATCGAGAACCAGGCCCGCCGCCAGGTCGAAGACCGCCTGCAGCAGACCGTCTCCGTGCTGAACGCAACCCTGGACTCCACCGCCGACGGCATCCTGGTCGTTTCCAACGAAGGCAAGGTGACCAGCTGCAACAGGAAGTTCATCGAGATGTGGCGCCTGGGTGGTGAAGCTTCCGTTGGCCGTGATGACGACGCCTTGCTGGCCGAAGTCCTCAACCAGTTGCAGAGCCCGAACGAATTTCTGCAACGGGTCCGTGAGCTCTATTCCGACCCGGCGGCCACCAGCTACGACGTGCTCCACTTCAAGGACGGCCGCATCTTCGAGCGCTATTCGCAGCCGCAGCGCATCAACGGCCGCATCACCGGCCGCGTGTGGAGCTTCCGCGACGTCACCCGCGCCCGCAACCTGGAACTCGACCTGCGCCAGTCGCAGAAGATGGAGGCCGTGGGCCGCCTCGCCGGCGGCATCGCGCATGACTTCAACAACGTCCTCATGCTCATCTCCGGTTACGTCAACCAGCTCAAGGAGAATCCTTCCTCCGAGGAACGCCAAGCCATCGCCGGCCAGATACTGGCGGCCACGCGCCGCGCCGCCTCCGTCACCAAGCAGCTGCTGGCATTCAGCCGCAAGCAGCCGGAAGCGCCCGCGGTGGCCGACCTGAACCTCATCGTCCTCAACATGGAGCGCATGCTCGAGCGCTTGCTCTCCGACCAGATCCAGCTCCAGGTTTCCGTCGCCCACGACCAGTTGCCCATCTTCGCCGATGTCTCCCAGGTCGAAATGATGATCATGAATCTGGCGGTCAATGCGCAGGACGCCATGCCCGAGGGCGGGCGGCTTTCCATCGCCACTTCCAGCTACGGGGCGCGCGTCGCCCAGGAAAGCGGCGAAACCACGCGCGACTACGCCGTTCTCGAGGTCAGCGACACCGGCTACGGCATGACGCCCGAGGTGCAGGCGCGCATCTTCGAGCCCTTCTTCACCACCAAGCAGCTCGGCCGCGGCACCGGCCTTGGTCTTTCCACCGTCCTCGGCATCGCCGAACGCGCCGGTGGGCGCGTGGAAGTGCACAGCGAGCTCAACCGCGGGACCACGTTCCGCGTCTTCCTGCCGCGGGTTCAGGCCGCCCCGGCCACCCCGTTCGCTTCTTCTTCGCTGGCGGCGCCCGGCGGCGGCAACGAAACCATTCTCCTGGCGGAAGACGAATCCGGAATCCGCGCCATGACGCGCGCCTACCTGGAGTCCCTCGGCTACAGTGTCCTCGAAGCCGCCGATGGATCGGAGGCCGTGGCGCGCTCCATCGAATACGGCGGGCCCATCCACCTGGTGCTCACCGACCTCCTCATGCCGGGCCTTCGCGGAGATGCCGTGGTGAAGGCCATCCGCGCCTATCGGCCGGGCATCAAGGCGCTCTACATGTCCGGCTACGCCGAGCCCGGCCTCGCGGAAACCGGCAACATCCTGTACAAGCCGTTCGACTTCCCTGAACTCGGCCGCCGCTTGCGCCTCGCCCTCGACGCCCGCCCCGCCGGCGACAGGCACGGCATGGACCCCGCCGCCGATTGAACCATGGAGACTCGGTCGCACCCGCCAAGGTGCCAACGGTCCGCGCTGCCTTCTCTGCGGCGCTGACCTGGAAGCGCGAAAAACCTGTCAAGCCCCCACAGCACCCCAATCTCGCCTAATCCACACAAATATCGCCAACTAAACTTTTCCCGCGCCTTCCCATTTCCCCAGCCCGCTCTGCTACCCTGAAAGCAGGCCCGCGCACACGCGCCGGTTTTCGCTCTTTGACAGGAACTCCTACGGGCTCAAGATTTTGCCTCCAACCCCTTTGAATCCGAAGATCTGGCGGGAATTTTCCGCCAACCCGCTGATTCCCAAAGACCACCCGGGGAGGGGGTGGGGTACCTTTACAATGCTCGCCATTGCGCGGACGCCCGGGGCCCAACGAAGCTGCTTCCTATTACTGGACCTGCATCAACCGGTCTGGTGGCCCGCGGCGTAAGCGCTGGGTTCCGGGCGATGAACGTAGCAAGCTCGCGAGGCGAGCGACACGGCAGCGTCGTCGTGGTATCCATTAGCGCGTGAAACTCAAGCTCGCCTGGATCGGCAAAACCAAAGAAGCGGCCATCGCCTCGCTGACCGCCGAATACCTGAAGCGGCTGGGCCGCTATGTCTCGACCGAAGGCATCGAGCTGAAAAGCGAAACCGCGCTCCGGGAGTTCGCGGCCAAGCAGCGCGCCACGCTCGTCCTGCTCGACGTCCGCGGCAAGCAGATGAGTTCGGAGGAATTGGCTGCGTTCTTCCGCGACCACCAGCAGCGCGGCACGCAAACACTGCTGTTCGCCATCGGGCCGGCCGGCGGCTTCACCGACGCCGCCCGGCGCGCCGCCGCCGTGCAGCTCTCGCTCGGCAAGATGACGCTGCCGCACGAATTGGCGCGCGTCGTCGTCGCGGAGCAGCTCTACCGGGCCTTCACCGTCCTCGCCGGGCATCCTTATCACCGGGGACACTAGGAAAGCCCACCGCAGAGGCGCGGAAAGCGCAGAGATCAGAAGCACGTGCCCCTGCGTCCTCTGCGGTGAAAAGTTTTACCTTCCCAAGCGCCCGATCAGGTAGAAGACGAGCGACAGCACCACGCTCAACAGCAGCGATGTGGCCAGCGGAAAGTAGAACGTGACGTTCTTGCCGCGGTAGACAATGTCGCCCGGCAAGCGGCCGATTGGCAGGTTGGTGCGGCCGGCCAGCATGAGCAGCAGGCCGACAAGCACGATCAGCGCTCCGAACATGACGAGCACTTTGCCCAGCGCAGGCATGGGTTGATTGTAGTCGCGAAGTGAACGGTGCGTTGGGGCCTGGACCGCGAGTGCTCGCCCGGGTTTCTCGGTTAATTCAGGGGTCCTTCGACTGCCCAGAAAAAGGCGGCCCATCCGCCTTCTTCTGTTTCTCTCAGCATGACAAAAGCAAACGCCCGGCCGGCGGTCGCCGGGCTCGATGTTCGAGTTTTTCGATTCGGCAATTCCGCAGTTCGGCAATTCGGCAGTCCAGCTACTCCGCCACGCTGACCACCTGCAGCACTTCCTCCACGCTGGTGTGGCCTTCGCGCAGCAGGATCGCCGCATAAGCCTTGAGGTCGAGCATGCCGGCCCTGAGCGCGGCCGCAGAAATTTCTTCCGTCGTGGCCCCGCGCGAGACCAGGTTGCGCAGCTCCTGGTTCATCTTCAGGACTTCGTAAATGCCGATGCGGCCCTTGAAGCCCGATCCGTTGCAAGCGTCGCAACCCTTCTTCTTGTAGAGCGTCACCTTCTCGCCCGGCTTGGTGCGCTTGATCCCCATGTACTCGATGGTGGCGTCGTCGGCTTCGTAGGGCTCTTTGCAGTGCTTGCACAGGCGCCGCGTCAGGCGCTGCGCCAGGACGCCGATGGTGGACGAGGAGATCAGGAACGGCTCCACGCCCATCTCGTGCAGCCGGGTAAACGCGCCCGAGGCGGAATTGGTGTGCAGCGTGGTGAACACCAGGTGCCCGGTGAGCGCGGCTTCCACCGAGATGTGCGCCGTTTCCTTGTCGCGCGTCTCGCCGACCAGGATCACGTCGGGGTCCTGGCGGAGAAAGGCGCGCAGAGCGCGCGCGAAGTCCAGGCCGATGTCCTTGTTCATCTGCACCTGCGTGATGCCCGCCAGGTCGTACTCGATCGGGTCCTCGGCGGTCGAGATGTTGATCGTGGGATCGTTGATCTCCGACAGCGCCGAGTACAACGTGGTCGTCTTGCCCGAGCCGGTCGGGCCGGTCACGTAGATGATGCCGTACGGCTGGTTGATGAACTCGCGCACCATCTTCAGCGTCTCCTGGTGCGAGATGAGCAGTTCGAGGCCCAGCGTGGTGTTCGACTTGTCGAGAATGCGCATACAAACTTTCTCGCCCCACTTGCCCGGAATGGTGGAGACGCGAAAGTCGATGGGCTTGCCTTCCATGTTGACGCTGATGCGTCCGTCCTGCGGCAGGCGCTTCTCGGAGATGTCGAGCTTGGCAATGATCTTCAGGCGCGAGATCAGGCCCATCTGCGCCTTCTTGGGCAGGGTCTGGATCACCTGGAGCAGGCCGTCCTGCCGGTAGCGGACCACCACCTCCGTCTCCATCGGCTCGATGTGAATGTCGCTCGCCCCGCGCTTGATCGCCAGGCCCAGGATGGAATTCGCGAGGCGGATGATGGGCGCGTCCTCCGACGCCGTCATCAGGTCCTGCTTGGTTTCGCTGCCGGGAGCGGCAGCGACGTCTTCCAGTTGCAGGTCGCGGATCAGGTCCGATTGCAGGATGTCGAGCATGCCGGTGGGTGCGGCGGCGGCGGGCGCGGCCGCTGCCGCCGTAACCGCCGTGGACACCGTCACCCCGGAAAGGCCCACGCCGGAAAGCGTCGGCGAGGCCGGAGAAGCCGCGGAGTTCGCCGCCTCGGCGGCCGCCTGCTCCTTCTTCATCAGTTCGTTGTAGGTCGAGCCCATGAACTTCTTGAAATCTTCTTCGCTGATCGCGACCGGCTCCACCATCACGCCCTTGATGATGCGCCGCACGTCGTCGAGCGCCATGAGATTGTTGGGATTGACCATGGCCAGCGTGAGCCGGTTGTTGATGAACGCCACCGGAATGATCTTGTGCTGGTTCATCATCGCGGCCGGGACCAGCGTGACCACGCGCGAATCAACCTGCAGCTTGGAAAGGTTGATGAACTCGATGCCTACCTGCTGGCTCGCCTTGGCCAGCCGTTCGGCAAGGATCGTAGTGAGCGCCACCCCAATCTTGGGATACTGAATCAGCAGCTCCTGGAAGTCCTTCTGCTCGAGGACAGCGCAACTGGTCGGCTGAATCGTCAGCACCGTCGCCGTGCGCGGCTTGCCGGTGAGCAACGACATTTCGCCGAAGTTCTGCCCCGGGCCCATTTCCGAAAGCAGGAAGTCGATGCCGGTGGAGCTGTCCTTCTTGCGCACCTCCACCTGGCCGGCCGTGATGAAGAACATGGAGCTGCCAGGCGCGCCCTCGCGCACGATCACCTGGTTGGGCGGAAATTCCCGGCGCTTCATGCGCTTCACGACCTCGGTGCACTCCTCGGTCGAAAGGCCGCTGAACAGCTGGATGCGCTGCAAAAAGTGCTGCGTTCCTTCGGATGCGGGCGCCGTGGCGGAACTGACCATTGCGTGGGTCTCCTGGTATCGGTGAAGAGGGGGAGAGCGGCCGGATTATATCCCGAAAGGCAGAGCAATCAGCACTCAGCGGCCCGAAGGGCAGAGCAATCAGCACTCAGCGGTCAGCATTCAGCCCCCGAACGTCCCGCTTCGATCTGGCCCTCGATTGCGGTCATGCATGGGCTGAATGCTGAGTGCTGATTGCTGAGCGCTGCTCTAGAATCTCTCCATGCGCTCCATTCTCCGCATGGCGTTGCTGGGGCTGATCCTGGTGCTGGTGGCGGCCGTCTCCGGCTTGACGGCGATGCGCTTCGCCATCCACGGGCGCGAGGTGAGCGTGCCCAAACTGATCGGGCTGACGCCGGCGGAGGCGCGGCGCGTGGCCGCCGACAACGGCCTGCTGCTCAACATCGAAAGCCACTTCTATTCCGCCGACGTGCCGGAAGGCCGCATCGTGACGCAGGTGCCGCCGGCGGGCGTGACCGTGCGCCGCGGATGGCAGGTGCGCGTGGCCGAAAGCCTCGGCCCGCAGCGGCGCGTGGTCCCCAGCGTGCTCGGCGAGAGCCAGCGCGCCGCCGAGATCAACCTGCGGCGCCGCGGCCTCGACCTGGGCACGATCGCACAGGCGCAAATTCCCGGCGCCGAACCCGACCAGGTTCTGGCGCAGAGTCCCACGCCGAACGCCGCCGGCGCGGCAGCCCCAACGGTGAGCATCCTGGTGGCCGCAACACCGGAACCGCCGCAGTTCCTCATGCCCGACCTGAGCGGGCAGCGCCTCGCCGATGTCTCCAAAAAACTGCTCGCCGCCGGAATGCACCTGGGAAAAGTGACCGAGGTCGAAGGCGCGAGCGGCCCCACGGGAACGGTGGTGCGCCAGGCGCCCGCGCCAGGGCAGAAAGTGGTGGCGGGCACGGCCGTGAACCTGGACGTGGCGAAATAGATGGACAACTTGCCGCGGATGAACGCGGCTTTGCGCCGATCAGGCAATTCAGAAAACAAATCAGCCCAGCCGCTCGCCGGGTTGCAGCCGGTATCCGTTGACGAAGTCGTGCGCCGGCATTCGCCTTTTTCCTTCCGGCTGGACCTCGAGCAGCTCCAAGGCGCTTTCATCGCCGCATCCTGCGACGAGGCGATCGCCGTCCACGCGCAGTTCGCCGGGCTTGAGTTGCATCCTGGCCTCGGCCGGTTGCGCCTGCCACACGTTCAGGTTCTTCCCGCGAAATGTGGTGAACGCGCCCGGCCATGGCTGGAAGCCGCGCAGGCGATTGTGCAGCTCGCGCGCGGGACGCTGGAAGTCCATCCGCCCCTCGTCCTTCCTCAGGACGGGCGCGAGCGTGGCCAGAGAATTCTCCTGCCGGCGCGGCGTGATTCCGCCCGCGTCGAGCGAGCGCAGAGTTTCCACCACGAGCGCCGCGCCGGCGGCGGCGAGGCGCGGCGCAAGCGTGACCGCCGTGTCCGCAGGCCTGATCGGCTCTTCGCGTTGCAGCAGGATGTCGCCGGTGTCGAGGCCTTCATCAATGCGCATGGTGGTGACGCCGGTGACGCTCTCGCCGCGCGCGATCGCCCACTGCACCGGCGCAGCGCCGCGGTACTTGGGCAGCAGCGAGGCGTGCAGGTTGATGTTGCCCAGCGGTGGGAGCGCGATCATCCACGCCGGAATCATGCGGCCATAGCCCACCACCACGATGGCGCGCGGCGCGATGGCCTCCAGTTGCGCGCGGAACTGCAGATTGCTTTTGATCTTCTCCGGCTGCACGACCGGCAGCGCGAGTTCGTCGGCGCGGCGCTTCACCGGGCTCGGTGTTACTTCCAGGCCGCGTCCGCGGGGACGGTCGGGCTGGGTCACGACCAGACGCACGCGAAATCCGCCCTCGACCAGGGCGTTCAGCGTGGGGACCGCGAATTCGGGCGTGCCGCAGAAGATGACGTCCACGTTGACGGTTTTCTCCCGGTCATGCTGAGCGGAGGCTTGCGGCGAAGCGGCCAGCCGCAGTCGAAGCATCCCTGCATGCATCGAGAATGTGCCGCGAACAGGGACCCTTCGACTCGCCTCCCGCAAAACTACGCTCGAGGCTCGCTCAGGATGACCGATTGTAACGGGAGACGTTCGGTGACGGGGCTACGCGCCTGCCGCTACGCCTGCCTGCTCGTGCGCGTGGTAGCTGGAGCGCACCAGCGGGCCGGACTCCACGTGGCGGAAGCCCATGCGTTCGGCCTCTTCCTTCATGAAGGCGAACTCTTCCGGGGTGTAGTAGCGCGCGATGGGCAGGTGGTCGCGCGACGGGCGCAGATACTGGCCGACGGTAAGGATGTCCACCTGCTCGCGCGCGAGGTCGCGGAAGACGTCGATGAGTTCGGAGGTCGTCTCGCCCAGCCCCGCCATCAGGCCCGACTTGGTCACGGTCCCCGGCGACCAGCTCTTGGCGTTGCCCAGCAGGCGCAGGGTGCGCTCGTAGCGCGCGCCGGAGCGCACCACGCGATACAGCCGCGGCACGGTCTCGGTGTTGTGGTTGAGCACGTCGGGCGCGGCTTCGAGCACCGCGCGCAGCGAGGTTTCGTCGCCCTGGAAGTCAGGGATGAGGACCTCGACGCGGCATCCCGGCGCCTGGCGGCGGATTTCGCGAATCGTTTCGGCGAAGATGCGCGCGCCGCCCAGGTTGTCGTCGTCACGGTTCACGCTGGTCACGACGGCATGCTTCAGCCCGAGCGTGGCCACGGCCTCGGCGACGCGGCGCGGCTCGTCCCAATCAATCGGCTCAGGATGTCCCTTGGGAACGGCGCAGAAGCCGCAGCGCCGCGTGCACACGTTGCCCAGCAGCATGAAGGTCGCCGTCTTGTGGTTCCAGCACTCGCCGATGTTGGGACACTGCGCCGACTCGCAGACGGTGTGCAGCCCGAGTCCGCGGGCCAGCTTTTTCAGCTCGTGGTAGTTGTCGCCCATGGGCGCGCGCGCCCGCAGCCAGGCCGGTTTGGGCATGGGGCGGCGCGGAGCGACGTCAATCTGCACGAGTTCCGGGAACGTGGACATCAGCTCTTTCCATTCTACCCGGGTCTTCCTCATACATCCCGAGCGAAGCGAGGGAGCCATACCTGGCCCGTGAGTATTGGGCAAGCTTATGGATCCCTCGTTCCGCTCGGGATGTAAATCAAAGCGTCTTCAAATACGCGATCAGCGCTTTCAAGTCCGCGTCGTTCACTTGGGTTCCCGGCATCATGCGCTTCCCGTTCACGATCACCTCGGCAACACACTCATCGTTCAGCGGCGTGCCGCTGGGCATGACCGGGCGCGAGTAGAGGCCCTTGAGCGGAAACCCCTGGCGCTTGTCGCTCGTGTACGACTCATGGCAGCGCAGGCAGCGCGCGTTGAAGACCTGCCGTCCGCGCGCCTGTTCGGCGGTGAGGCCGAGTTGCGCGTCGGTCATCTTGTATTTTTCCTCGCCGGCGGAGCGGCAGGCGATGGCAGCAAGCAATACAGTCACCGAGAGCAGACTCAGAACCTTCATCGTTGGTTGATTGTACGGGTGGCCCTTAGATTTTCGTCCCGAGCATAGCGAGGGAGCCATACGTCACCTGCGAATAGCGGGCGAGAGTATGGCTCCCTCGTCGCTGCGCTCCTCGGGATGTTTTGGACGAGCGGCGGTATCATGATTCCCAGCGCCTAAGTCATGCCGGTCGCGGTCAAGCGCGTGTACGAAAAGCCGTCGGTTACCGACGGCGCGCGCGTCCTCGTCGACCGGTTATGGCCGCGCGGCCTCAGCAAGACGGCGGCGAAGGTGGACCTGTGGCTGCGCGACCTGGCGCCCTCGAACCAACTGCGCCGATGGTTCCACGCGCGGCCGTCGCAGTGGACGGCATTCCGCAAGCGCTATTTCGCCGAGCTGGCCGAGCAGCCGGCCGCCGCCGCCCTCAACGAGCTCTACAGCCTTGTCGCGCGTCGCAAACAGGTCACGCTCCTCTACGCGTCGAAGAACACGGAGCAGAACAACGCCACCGTGCTGCGCGACCTGCTGAACGGCATGCGCAAGCCGCCCTCGGGATCGGGGCCGGCGGCGGCGGCGCGGGTGGCAAAGCGCGCGGTACGGAAGCGTTAGGGGCAGTCTGTCAGTCGGTCGGCCTGTCACAGTTCTCAGTTCTCGGTTCTCAGTTCTCAGCGTTCCGCTCTCAGCAGTAACTGAGAACCGGGAACCGAGAACTGAGAACTAGCTTCATGATCCTCCGCCCTATTCCGCCCGCGGCGCCCGCCGGCGACGCCTTCGTTCCCGCCTGGGAAGCGATTCTGCGCACCCAACAGCAGGAGGCGCCCGACTACTGGATGATCGCGCAGCCCGATCACGCGCAGCTCGCGGGCGAAATCGCAGCGGCCCTGAAAGCCGACTGGCTGCCGCCGCTCTCGGCCGAGGCCATTGCCGGCATCGCGGCGCACGACGCCGGCTGGGCCGCGGTGGACGAGCGCTTGATGCGCGAAGCGGCCGGACCCGGCCACCGTCCGGTTCCGTTCTTGAGCGTTGCCCCCGAGGACGCTTCCGCAGTGGGACTCGGATCCATCGAACGCGCCGAACAACTCTCCCCGCTCGGCGGCCTGCTGGTGAGCCTGCACTTTTCGCGCCTGGCGCAATACCGGCTGGAAGGCTTTGGCGGCCTGCTCCACGATCCGCCCCACGTTCAGCAACGGTTGCGTGAATTTCTCCAGCGGGAAAGTCAGCGCCGCGCGCGGCTGGCGCCCCTCCAGCCGCATTCGCCCGATGAGATCGAGCGGCTCACCGACGTGCTGCAACTCTGCGACCTGATCTCGCTCTACGTGTGCTGCGGAACGCGCGAGAGCATTGCGCTGCCGCAGGAGTTCGGCTCGGTGCGGCCACGGATCGTGGCGAGCCCACCCTCCGCCAAACTCGGGCGGAAGGGTGGGGCACCCTCAGCTTGCCGGATTGAGCCGACCGCGCTGGCGCGTCCGCTGGAGCTGCGCGTCAGGGCGACGCGATGGAGCGATGGAACGGAAGAGAACATGGCTGTTGTGACCTTGACCCTGATCGTGTAAGGCCCTTCCTGCGACGGTTGACCAACAACGACGGCCAGACGCACCGACGGTGGAAACGCCGCGAACGGCTTCCCGTCGATGTCTTCGGGCAGAATTGCTTTGAAAACGGCCTGGCCCGGCTGATGACGTGGAGCTGCACTCGTTGCTTCGCTTATTACTGCCATTCGCTTAGGTGACATAAGGGCCTCGTTCGCAAGGGGCCGATTCACGGCGTAGTGGAAGGGTTGCGCGGGGTTGGGCCTAGCGAGGTTAATTTACGGAGCTGGCTCATGCTGCTGGGAGGTTGCTGCGCTCATAACCAGCCTAGCCCACGCGCAGCACGCTGACCGCCTCGCCGGCAGCGATGTGATCGCGGTCGGGCGGGACGACCACGAAGCAGTTGGCGCGCGCCGTCCCGGCCACGTCGCCCGAGCCTTTCCACGCGGCCAGGCGCACTTCGGCGCCGTCGAATTCGCCGGAGAGCACAGCGGGAAGGAAGCGCGTCAGGCCGGTCTTTGTCCTGATGTCGGCGCCGAGCTTCGCCTGCACGAACGCCAGCGGCGAGACGCAGGCGCCGGCGAGCGCTTCCAGCATCGGCCGGACGAACAGTTCGAACGTCACCAGCGTTGACGTTGGGTTCCCGGGCAGGCCAAAGAAGTATGTGGGCTGGGCGCCGGGATTGCGGCGCGCGCGTCCGAAGAGAATTGGACGGCCGGGCTGGATTTCGGCGCCGGTGAAAAAGATCTCCGCGCCGAACTTTTCCAGCACTGGTTCGACCAGGTCGTACTTGCCCGCCGAGACGCCGCCGGAGAGCAGCAGCAGGTCGTAGGCGAGTCCCTGCTCGGCCAGGTGGCGCAGCGTGCCGGCTTCGTCGGGCGCGATGGGCAAGAGCACCGGCTCACCACCGGCCTGCGTGACCTGTGCCGCCAGCGAGTAGCTGTTGGAGTTGCGGATCTGCGCCGCGCCGGGCTGCGCGGCCACGTCCACAATCTCATCGCCGGTGGCGAGGATGGCGACGAGCGGCCGCGCGAACACACGCAGCTCGGCCTTTCCCACCGAAGCCGCGGCGGCGATGGCGGCCGCGTCGAGGCGCGCGCCGGGTTCGAGCAAGACTTGTCCGTGGCGCGCCTCCGAACCCGGCGGAACAATGTTCTCGCCCGGCTTCACCGCGCGCCGGACTTCCACCGTGGCGCCCTCGCGCGCGGTGTACTCCACCATCACGATGGCGTCGGCGCCAACTGGAGCGGGCGCTCCGGTCATGATCTCGGCGGCTTCGCCGGCGCTCACCTTGATGTTCGCTGCTTCCGCGCCGGCGCGGATCTCGCCGACCACGCGCAACTTCGCGGGAAGCGTGGCGAGATCGGCGGCGCGCAACGCGTAGCCGTCGCGCGTGGCGCGTGAAAATGGCGGCAGATCGCGATCGGCGGTGACCCGCTCGGCCAAAATGCGGCGCGGCGCGGCCAGCAGGTCGCAGACTTCGGTGTCCACCGGCCCGCGCTGCGCGCGCGCCTGCTCTTCCACGGCATGGCGCGCGTCGGCAAAGCTCAAAATGCCGGGCATGAGTGGATTGTAGCGAAGACGGGTCGCTGGCGCGGCGCCGAGGGCGCGACGCCGGCGGTCGTTGCATTCCATCGGCGGGTTGGTCGTGCCGGCGCCGCGGACGAGGGCGTCTGGCGCTATGCGAGTGGTGGTCGCACAAACGAAAAACGCGGGCAGAACGCCCGCGTTCGTCGAAGACCCGGCACCTAGCAACCTATGTCTCTGCCCGTGCTGCTTCTACTTCCCTTTCGGCTTCCTGCTGGTGTTGCCGAAGCTGGTCTGCACGGTCTGGCCCATGGAATCGAGCAGCGTCTTGGCGTCGGCGGCGAACGGTCCCTGCGGCTGCAGCTCGAGATACTTCTCGATGCTCTTGGCCGCCTCGGGCGGCGCAACCATCTTGCCGTCCTTGTCAATCGTCGCCTTGCCGAGCAGGTTCACGCCTTTCTGGTAGTAGGCTTCGGCCTTGTTGGGATCGGCGGCGATGGCCTTGTCGAAGGCGGCGTTGGCCTCATCCACCTTGCCGTGGTTGGTCAGCACCGCGCCCAGGTTGTAGTAGTACTGCGCGGCGCCGGCAGGATCGACCTGCGCGGCGGCGTTGTACTCGGCAATGGCCTCATCGGTTTTGCCGGAATTCGCCAGCGCCTGGCCGTAGTTGTTGTGATAGCCGCCGAGCCCCTGGCAGGAGCGCGACGAGGGATTGGCGCCGCAGAGCGCGATCGCCTTCTGGAACGATTCGGCCGCGCTGGCGTAGATGGCGTTGCGCGCAGCCGTATCGGTCGCTTTCTTGGCGGCGTCAAGCTGATATCCGCCGAGCGCGCCCCACAGCAGGTCGCGGTTGGGATCGGCCTGCGTGGCCTGCTGCATGAGCGTGATCGCCTGGTCGAGGTTGCCCGCTTCCTTCGCGGCTTTGGCGCCGGCCAGCAGGTTGTTCAGGTTGCCGACCTTGGCGTTCTCCTTCTGCACGGCTTCCTGCTGCGCCTTCTGTTCCGGCGTCATCTGGGCCTGCGCATTCTGCTGCTGCTGCGCGGCCAGCTCGTTGAGTTTGAAGTTGATCACGTTCTCTTCCGGATTCAGGCGCGTGTTGTTCCAGTAGAAGAGCTGCTGGCCGTTTTCGTAGAGCGTGATCTTGTACTTGCCCGGCTGAATGCCGAGCGTGAAGAACTCGCCTTTCTTGTTGGTCTTGAGCGAGTACTTCTGTCCGCTCTCCATGTTGACGGCCTCAACTACGCCGTCGGTGATGGGCTTGCCCTCACGGTCGAGCGCCACGCCCTTCAGCGTGGCGGTGAACTGCGCCCACATCGGCGCGGCACAGAGCGCCAACGCCAGCAGTACGATCAGTGCGGAATGTCTTTTCATGCAATCCTCCCCGCTGCGGAAGCGGGTGTAGCCCGTCCGCGAAAACTTTTGCCTCGATCCATCCCCGCGCAAAGACGTCAGCTCGCGCTGCGCTCCCGCGTTTGTGCGTATGGAATGGGATCGGCGGCGCCGGCGGCGGCAAACGCGCGCAGGCGCAGGACACAGCTTTCACACGCGCCACAGGCGCGGTCTTCGCGGCTGTAGCAGCTCCACGTTAAATCGAACGGGGCGCCCAGTTCAAGGCCGAGCCGCACGATCTCGCTCTTGCGCATGCCGATCAGCGGCGTCACCACCTCGATACGGCCGTCGCGCGTGCCCGCGCGCACCAGCTCGTTGAACGCCCGGTAGTACTCCGGGCGGCAGTCGGGATATCCCGAACTGTCTTGCGCCACCGCGCCGATGTAGACCTTTTGCGCGCCCAGCACCTCCGCCCAGCTCACCGCTGCGGCGAGAAAATGCGCGTTGCGGAAGGGCACATAGGTGACGGGAACCTCGCCGGCGCCGATCTCGGCGCCCGCCTCGGGGACGGCGAGCTTGGTGTCGGTGAGCGCGGAGCCGCCGATCAATCCCAAAACGTCGTTGCGCAGCAGCAGCCGCTTGCCGATGCCGAGCCGGTCGCATACCCGCCCAAACGCCAGCCGCTCGCGCGCTTCGGTGCGCTGCCCGTAGCTGACGTGAAGGGCGGCGGCATCGTGATCGCGCGCCGCCAGCGCGGCGCACACCGCCGAGTCCATGCCCCCGCTGAGCAGGACCACAGCCCTGCTCCTGGTGACCGCCAACGTCATTGGGATGATTCTAAAGCTTGGATGGCGCGAGCTGCCGTTGGGCTGCCTCAAGAGCAGTACCGAGCACCGTGTGCTCAGTGCGACGTGGTATTCGGCAGTCGGCAATGCCCACTTAGCTTTTGGCCTTTGCTCAGTTCAGCACGGATTGATGGCCACGTGCCAATTGCCAAGGGCCAGGCGCCGGATTCCCTCGGTACTCGGTACTTCAAACTCCTTTTGTCTGCGGCTCCCAGATGAACTTATGCAGTTGCAGGCCCAGGCGAACGTTCAGCTGGTCGGCCAGGATCCACTCCGAAAGCTGGCGCGGATCGAGGAGGGCGTTTTCAGCCGTCCGGCCGACGGCGTCTTTGCGAAAGGCGGGCGAAAAGATGACCTGCGTGCGCGACGTGAGATCGTGTTCGCCGACGAAGTCGCGCGCGAACTCGTAATCGGCGCGGTCTGCAATGACGAACTTGGCTTCGTCCTCGGGCGTGAGTTGGGGCAGATTTTCCGGCAGGAACGTGCCGCCTTCGCCCGAGCCGGGACACTTCACATCTGCGATGACGACTACTCCTTCCGGCACGTCAGCCAGCGGGCGCTCGCCGCTGGTTTCCAGAAGCACCGTGTATCCCTCGTCCAGCAAACACTGCATCAGCGGAATCAATTCGCGGGCCTGCAGCAGCGGCTCGCCGCCGGTGACTTCCACCAGCTTGATGGGCGCGTGGCGGCGCACCTCGGCCAGCACCTCTTCCGCTGCCATCTTGCGCCCGCCGGTGAAGGTGTACTCGCTGTCGCACCAGCCGCAGCGCAGATTGCAACCCGTCAGGCGCACGAAGACACACGGCAACCCGGCGTAACTGGATTCGCCCTGGATGGATGCGTAGATTTCCGTGATCTGCATGCGTGAACTGCCGCCAGCGCGGCGGCCCTTAGCAATGAGCACTTGGCATTTGCTCTCTGAGGGGTTGAGCACGAACCTGGACGGTCAAATGCCAATTGCCAATTGCTCACTGCCGGCTCATTCAAAGTACGTGGCCGTCGTCGTATCCGTCTCCCAGATCGTCACTTCTTTCACCGAGACCCGGCCCTTGGTGACGCGGGCGAGGTGCTCCGTCGTCTCGCGATAGAAGTACTGCGCGATGTTTTCCGCCGAGGGATTGGTCGAGGTAAACGGCTCCAAATCGTTGATCATCTGGTGGTCGAGCCGGTCGATGACGTGCTTCATCGCTTCCTTCAGGTCCTTGAAGTCGAGCAGCAGGCCCGCCTTGTCGAGCTGCTGGCCCTGCAAGGTGACGCGGACCTTGTAGTTGTGTCCGTGCGGGTTCTCGCACTTGCCGCGGTAATTCCGCAGGTAGTGTCCGGCGGCGAAGGAGTCTTCAACCGTGACCTGGAACATCGAGTGTCCTCTCTCGAGCTGGAAGCGGCCCGGCCAAAGACACAGCGCGTCGGCTCGAGCAGTGGGAAACACTCTATTGTAGCGCGGTGCCTGCGGCAGACGGCGTGGCTGTGATCAGGCGCGCGGGCCGGCGGTTTCCGCGTCGCTACTGCGGCGCCGAAGCGCGGCGATCCAGAGCAGGAGCGAT
Source organism: Terriglobales bacterium (assembly GCA_035651995.1). Lineage (NCBI taxonomy): Bacteria > Pseudomonadati > Acidobacteriota > Terriglobia > Terriglobales > Terriglobales bacterium. Next base: position 215,815 of record DASRER010000034.1, read on the forward strand.
TGATCCAGCAGCGCCACCGTTTCTTCCTGGTTGGGCGAGCGGTCATCCGCCCAGTGCGCGAGCACGCCCCGATAGAGGCTCCAGTAAAGCTGAGCCTGCACGGCCGTCAGCGTCGAGAAACCGTGGCGCCCGACGATGCTGTTGATCTGATCGAGGTGGGCCCGCGCCAGCGGCGATCCGGCACAGTCCTGCCTGACCGATTGAGGCAACACGGCGGGCAATGCCAGCCCGAAATATTCCCGCGCCGGAACCATCGCCCGCAGCCCCGCCCAGACGAAGGCAAACAGCTCTTCGTCGAGCGACTCGTCACCACGAAGCCGCGATTGGTAGTCCTGCCGCGCCAGGGAAAGCCTGGCGCCCGCCATCGCCACCGCGAGCGCTTCCTTGGTGGGAAAATAGTTGAACAGCGTTCCCACCGCGATCCCCGCCTGCTCGGCGATGTCTCGCGTCGTCGTCGCCTCCCACCCCTTCTGCGCAAACAGCTCGGCGGCAGACTGCATAATGCGCTCGTAGGTAGCGGCTTTGGTGGCAGCGGTTACGCGCACGCCTTTATATTATAACTGAGCGCGCTCATATTATTGCAACAGAACGCTCTGAAGGCCCTCGTTTCATCAAATATGAGCGCACTCATATTATTATATATGATTTACACTAAATGACTTATATAGCAACTAGTCCTGGGATTTGATCCCGAAGAATTCCTCGACTTCGGGCAGCTTCGTTGTCTTGCGGTAGTCCGGCAGGCTGCTGAGGAACACTCGCCCGTACTGCTTCTTTAGAATGCGATTATCGAGCAGTGCCAGCAGGCCGCGATCGTGGAGAGACCGAATCAGCCGTCCGAAACCCTGTTTCAGCGTGATGACGGCGGCCGGAACCTGGTACTGGAAGAAGGCATTGCCTCCCTCGTCGTCAACCGCGCGGATGCGCGCCGCCACCACCGGATCGTTCGGCACGGCAAAGGGCAGGCGGTCGATGATTACGCAGCTCAACTGCTCGCCCTGCACGTCCACGCCCTGCCAGAACGATGCCGTCGCGAACAACACGGCGTTCGGCGTGGCGCGGAATTGGTCGAGCAGCGCGCTGCGCGGCGCTGTGCCCTGCAGAAGCATTGGGTACTCGATCTCGCCCAGCAGCCGGTTGTAGATCTCGTGCATCTGCGCGTAGCTGGTGAACAGGCAGAAGGCCCGCCCGCGCGTGATCTCCAGCAGCTGCCGTATGCGCGCCGCGGCCTTGGGCACGAACTGCTCGGTGCGCGGATCAGGCAGGTCGGGCGGCACGTAGAGAATGGCCTGTGACTGGTAGTCGAAGTGCGAAGGCACCACCAGTTCGCGCGCGTGGTCCAACCCGAGCCGGCTGCGAATGTACTCGTATCCGCCGCCGACGGCGAGCGTCGCTGAAGTCAGCACCGCCGTCTCCAGGTTCTCGAACAGCACCTGGCGCAGGATCTGCGAGACGTCGATGGGCGTTGCCTGGAGCGCCACGTGTCCCTGGGCGCCGCCAGACGCCCGGCCGCCACGCTCGAAGTTCCGCCGCTCGATCCACACGACCGTGTTGCGGTCGTTGTTCTCCATCACGAAGCCGAGTTGCACCCGCAGCTCCTCGGCCCGTCGGATCAACATGAAAACCTCCTCCGGCTTGGTGGAGAACGCCTCCAGTTCCGCGCTCACACGCTTCAGCGCGTTCTGCAGCCCGACGAACTCGTCGCCGTTTTCCTCCAGGAACTCAGGCCGCGCCTCGAAGGCAAAGCGGCCCTCCCCCGCCGGCAGCAGGGAGAAGAACAACTGTGCGCGCTGCCGCAGGCTGCCAATGGCCGAGGCGATGGAGGTCGAGAGCATCTGCTTCTGCTTCAGCACGGCTTCCGCGTCGCGCGCCAGCTCGTCGAACCGCTGCCGGCTCACGCCGATGCCGAAGTAGCTGCCCGCCACGTCTTCCAGCTCGTGGGCCTCGTCAAAGATGACCGCGCTGAACTCGGGCAGGATGCCGGCGTCAGGCGCGCCCTCGGCCTGCTGCCGGATCGCGAGGTCGGCGAAGAACAGATGATGATTGACGATGACGATGTCGCTCTCGGCCGCGCGGCGATGCATCTCGGTGATGAAGCAGCGGTCGAACTGCTGGCACTTCTGGCCGATGCAGGCGTCGGCGCGCGCGTCGAGTTTGGGCCAGAGCTGATTGTTTTCCGCCAGCAGCGCGAGCTCGGCCCGGTCGCCGGTTTCCGTGGTCCTCTCCCAGTCGGCGATCACGCGAAACTGCTCGATCTCATCGAGCCCGCTCAGGATGGGCTGTTCGCCCAGCGTGTATAGCTTCTGCCGGCACAGATAGTTGTTGCGTCCCTTCATGTAGCAGACGCGCAGCGAACCATCGCCGTTAGGGAAGAAGACGCGGTCGAGGAAGGGCACGTCTTTGCGGAAGAGCTGCTCCTGCAGGTTCTTCGTGCCGGTCGAGATGATCACGCGCTTGCCCGAGCGAATGACCGGCACCAGGTACGCCAGCGTCTTGCCAGTGCCCGTGCCGGCCTCCACGATCAGGTGACGGCGCTCTTCCAGCGCCCGCTCAACGGCCTGCGCCATCTGCAGCTGGCCGCGCCGGAATTCGTACTGCGGATGCGCCTTTGCCAGGATTCCGCCCGGCGCGAAGAACTGGTGCAGCGTCCAGGAAGTGGCGGGTTTGGCGGTGCTGGACACGGGAAAAGCGGCGCGCGAACTTTATAATAGCCGGTTCGCTCCCACGCGTTCTGTTCGCCCGATCACCCGATGGCCCGATTACCCGATCAACCCACCGTCACCATCGTCGGCCGGCCCAACGTAGGCAAGTCCACGCTCTTCAACCGGCTGGTGGGACGCCGGCGCGCCCTTGTCGGCGACGAGCCCGGCATCACCCGCGACCGCATCTACGGCATGGCGCACTGGGCGGGACGTGATTTCCGCGTGGTGGACACCGGCGGCATTTTGCCGGGAGCGAAGGAAATCATCCCATCGGAAATCTTCCGCCAGGCGCGCGTTGCGCTCGATCAGGCCGACGTCATCGTGATGGTGGTCGACGGGCGCACCGAACTCGCCGCGCCCGATCGCGACCTGGCGCGCCTCCTGCTTCGCAGCGGCAAGCCGGTATTTCTCGCGGTCAACAAAATTGATGTCCCCGCCCTCGAGGCGCAGGCGGAGAACTATCGGCAGCTCGGCCTGAAACACCTCGTACCCGTCTCGGCCGAGCACGGCAGCGGTGTTGCCGAGCTGCTTGACCAGATCATGCGCGCTCTGCCGCCAAGGCACGCTGCAGGAGAAGCAGAGCACGCAGGGGAAACGCAGGGAACTTCGGTCGCTGTGGCCGGCGACCGACGGCCAACGACCGACGACGCCTTTGCTGACGACCAACGACCAACCGCCCGCGACGAAATTAAGGTCGCCATCATCGGCCGGCCCAACGTCGGCAAGTCCACGCTGCTGAACCGGCTCACCGGCGCCGATCGCGCCGTCGTGTCGCCCGTCCCCGGCACCACGCGCGACGCGGTCGACGAAATCGTAACCCGCGACGGGCAGGTGCTGCGCTTTATCGACACGGCCGGCATCCGCCGCAAGGGCCGGACCGAGCTGATGGCGGAAAAGCTCAGCGTGGTGATGGCGCGCAAGCATCTCCAGTCGGCCGACATCGCGCTGCTCATGATTGACGGCTCGGAAGGCGTGACCGCGCTCGACGCCAACATCGCCGGCTACGCGCACCAGAGCGGGCGCTCAGTGGTTCTCGTCGTGAACAAGTGGGACCTGGTGCAGCAGCGCGCGCGCGAGCTGGGCGAGCGGCGTTTGGCGTCGCGCGGCGCGCATACCGCCCGTCGCGCCAAACTTCGCCCAGCCGATCCGCAGCGATACGAGCAGGAGGCGCGGCACTCCCTCAAGTTTCTCGGCTACGCGCCCATGGTCTTCGTTTCGGCGTCGAGCGGCCGCAATGTCGAGAAGATTTTCGAGCTGGTGAAGCAGGTGGCGGCCGAGCGGCGCAAGCGTGTCTCGACCGGCGAAATGAATCGCTTCCTCAAGCACGTGGACTTCGATCGCGCCCCGGCGCCCTTCTCCAAGCAGGTCAAGATCTTCTACATGACGCAGGCCTCCACCTCGCCGCCTACGTTCGTCATCTTCACCGACCGCGACGTGAAGCTGCACTTCTCCTACGAACGGTTCCTGGAAAACCAGGTCCGGCGCGCCTTTGGCTTCGTGGGCACGCCCATCCGCATCATCAACCGCGCACGGGAAGAGAAACCAGGACAAAGAGGACGCTGAGGCGCGGAGGTCCCCTTCCCATTGCCCTCTGCGTCCTTTGCGTCTTCTTTGTCCTAATTACGCCGGCTGCGGCGCGGGCGGAATCTCCGGCCCCTCGGGCGCGATCGGCGGCGGTGGCGGAGTGAGCCGCGCGGCGAGTGGCCGATAGCGTCCCGCGAAGAAGTGCATCGAATATGCGGGGAAAAACACGGTGACAGGCGACGCGAGCATCGCCATCAGGAACACCATCACGCAGAGCAGGACCAGGCCCACGGTCGCGGCCAACGCGATGGTAAACACGTTCCAGGTAGCGCCCGCCGCGCCCGCGGCCACGATGATGAGAACGACCGCCACGGCCGGAATCGCCAGGACGAAAATCAGGATCACCGACAGGATGCCGAAGATGATCGCCGCTCCCAGGGCCAGCAGGATCTTCATGCCAATGTATCCCGCATAGCCGCGCGTCTCGCTGCGCACCTGCGCCCACAGCCGTTTCCAGCCTTCCCGTACCGACAGGTCTTCCAGCGCCATCTGCGGGACAACAAAATCTTTGGTAAAGACATTGGCGATCGCCAGCGCGAAGAAAAACACCATCAGCAGCACCACGGCCGCGGCGCCCACCAGCGCCAGCAGAAGAATGTGATCGCGCGGCGCTTTGAGGGCGCCCATTCCCGCGACGGCCGCCAGCGGCACTCCCGCCAGCACCGCGAGTCCCGCCAGCGACACCAGCATCATGAACAGATGGAAGAGAAACAGGCGGCGTCCCTGCGGCTGCCAGCGGTTCCATCCGCGGCGCAACTCGGGGCGGCGTTCGAGCACCGACTCAAACAGGATGAACCGGCAAACGCTGGCGACGTAGACGAACACCAGCATCAGCGCGAAGGCGCTCACCACCAGCAGCGCGATCCACATCGCGACGTGCGCCAGCGTTTGCGGATCGAAGTGCGGCAGCTTGCCAAACGGATTCGGGCCCGCGCCGCCGCCGTTGCTCCCACCGCCGCCGGAAGGAAAATTGAAGTTGCAGCCGCCGTTGCTGCTCATCTCGCCCGTGGCGATGCCGAGCAGCGCCCAGCGCGCCCACTGCTTGAAGCGAAACGGAAGCAAGGTCAGGCGGGTGTGCGCGAAGGCGGGCGAAATGACGTCGGTGGCGGAGGGCGCTGGCAATGGTTGTGCGAGTGTCGGGTCAGACGTTACGGCGAAATGCCGCGCGGGTCAACCCGCATTGCCCCGCGGTGATGTCACGCGGCTTGTGTAAATAGCTTGAGGGTGCGGGTTTTCCATTCCAGGGTAAATCTCTGGAAAATGGAGTAGATGATTCGGTCCACGCTTTTGACGTTCACAAAGCACACCATCGGTCGGGTTCGTCGGCGC